>JACCXW010000392.1 GCA_013696785.1 Geodermatophilaceae bacterium
GTATCACGGCGAACGGCTTGTTGGCGCCCTCGCCGGTCGCTCCGGCAGTGTGATGCGAGCGAACCTCCAGTACCTTGCCGCCACGCGTTGCCTGGAGACTCGCTGCCGCCTCCCAGGGAAGGAACACCGCCTTGACCGGCCATGGCCGGGTGCGGACCCACAGACCCTGCCGTCCGGCGGCAAGATGCGGACCCCCGGATGCCGCCATGTACCAGATGAACAGTGGGACAAGACAGGTGATGACCGCCGGGGCGAGCAGTGACGCGCGGAACTGGTTGTCCTCGGAGACAAGCACGAGATACAGCACCGTCCACAGGGCCAGATCGAAGACGAAGAGGCCGCCCCAGATCCCGGCCACGACACCCTGATTGGGTCGGAGCACGAAGGGTTCGGTCTCCGGAATCCGGGTGACCTGCTGAAACGGCGCCGGCTGATACGAACCGGGAGCCGAGGCTCGCATCTCCGGATGCTGCGGCTCCATCACACCCGTCCTGGTCATCGGCCCCGCCTTCCCATCGTATGGGTAGGGGGCCGCAGCGGAGCCCGGCCCGCGTCGAGAGGTTCCCCCACCGCGCCCGAGCGGGCAGACTCGGCCGGGATGAGTGCGAATCCGACCGGCATCGATGCGAGAAGCGACGCGGTCGTCGCCGAGGCGGAGGCGGAACGACCGGCGCGGGCACTCAGCGGCCCTGTCGCGATCGCCGTCAGCGCCGTCGCCGCGGCGCTGTCGGCGTACGCGCTGTGGAACGTCTTCTTCCCGGTTGCGGTGCTGCGCTACCGGATCATCTTCCTCGCCGTCGTCCTGGCGTTGACTTTCCTGCTGTACCGCCCTGTGATCCGGGTTCTGCGAGGCACGTCCGACCGGCCCCACAACCCGACGCTGTCGGACTGGCTGCTGGCGGGCATCGCTGTGTTCGTGACGTTGTGGCCGCTGCTCGGCGGCTTCGACGAGTACCTGTCCCGCAGCTTCCGGCCGTTCATCATCGACGTGGTATGCGGTCTCATCCTCGTGGTACTCATCCTGTTGGCCACATGGCGGACGGTCGGGCCGGTGCTCCCGGTGATCTGCGCCCTGTTCATCGCGTACGCGTACTTCGGCGACGTGATCCCGAACGGCTGGCTGATTGGGCATCGGGGTTATGGCTCGACCCGGCTCGTCTCGCAGTTCGCGATGGGCACCGAGGGGATCTACGGCGTACCGCTGGATGTCGCGGCGACGTACATCATCCTGTTCACGATCTACGGGGCGGTGCTCGAACTGTCCGGAGCGGGCCAGTTCTTCCTCGACCTGAGCATGGCGGCGTTCCGCAACTCGCGCGCCGCGCCCGGGCGAACCGTGACGACGGCCGGGTTCCTGCTCGGAACGGTGTCGGGCTCCAGCACGGCGACCGCGGTCAGCCTCGGTACCGTCTCCTGGCCGATCCTCAAACGGGCCGGTTATCCGCCGGACGCCGCCGGCGGGATGCTTGCCGCGGCAGGGATCGGGGCGATCCTCTCGCCCCCGACCCTGGGCGCTGCGGCGTTCATCATCGCCGAGCTGCTGCGGGTGTCGTACCTGAGCGTTCTCGGCTATGCCCTGATCCCGACCCTGCTCTACTACCTCGGGATCCTGCTGGCCATCGAGATGGACGCGCGGCGCTTCGATGTCCGCGAGGTCGACATCGCGCGGCAGGGATTCTGGCGGCTGCTGGCCCGGTTCGGGTACCACTTCAGCTCGCTCATCGTGATCGTGGTGCTGCTGGCGCTGGAGCAGTCAGCCTTCCGAGCGGTCGTCTACGCCACGGCGTTGGCACTGGCACTGTCCTTCTTGGACAGACGGCATTGGATGACACTGCGGCGGAGCTTCGAGGCGCTGGCCAAAGGTGCGACCGGCGTGCTGCCGGTGGCGGCGACCACCGCGGCGGCCGGCCTGATCGTGGCCGTACTCACCTTGACCGGCTTGGGTCTTGATTTGTCCTCGATCATCGTCGATCTGTCGTCGCTGATCGCGGACAATCCTACCGGCCGGCTGATCTTCACCGCTCTGTTCGCCGGGATCGCCGTACTGCTGCTGGGACTCGCGGTGCCGGTGACCGCGTCGTTCATCATCGCGGCCGTGATCATCGCGCCGGCGCTGACGTCCCTAGGCGTCGACCGGCCGGCGGCGTACATGTTCATCTTCTACTTCGCGGTGCTCTCCGAGGTGAGCCCGCCGACGGCGCTCGCCGCGGTGGCCGCCGCGGCGATCACCGGCGGCAACCCGTTCCGGACGATGCTGATGGCCGGCAAGTACACGTTGCCGGCGTTTCTGGTGCCGTTCGCATTCGTGCTGACACCCGCGGGACGGGCCCTGCTGCTGGAAGGCTCGCTCGGCCAGATCCTGCTCGCCACCCTGATCTCGGCGGTGGCGGTCGCTGCGCTGGCCGTGGTCACGGGCAAGTGGCTGCTGGGTCCGGCCCGGCCGCCCGAACGGGTGTTGTGTCTTGTGGCGGCGCTGCTGCTGCTGTACCTCGAACCGCTCCCGGTGCTCATCGGTCTCGGTGTGCTCGCTGCCGGGATCGTCGTACACCTGCTGTCTCGGCGGTCTCGACCGGCCGATGACCAGCGGGCCGTTGATGAGGAGGTCTCCTGATGAGAACACTGTCCCTGCGCGTCTTCGGCCTGGCTGCAGCCGGTGCGTTGGCGCTGTCCGCGTGCACCGAGGCCGGCGGTGGCGGCGACGCCCCGGACGATACTGCGGCCGGCTGCGCCGAGCCGTCCGGCGGCGGGCGGGTGTCGATCGCGACGGGCAACACGACCGGCGTCTACTACATCCTCGGCGGCGGGATGGCCCAGGTGATCACCGACAATGTGGAAGGGACCGAAGCCACCGCGGAGGCGACCAATGCCTCGGCGGAGAACATCCAGCTGGTGTGCGCCGGTGACAGTGACATCGGGTTCACGTTGGCGGACACCGCCGCGGACGCGGTCAACGGCAGCGCCGGATTCGATGAACCGCTGGCCGTCCAGGCATTGGCCCGGATCTACACGAACTACACGCAGGTGTTCGTGCGGGCCGACGCCGGCATCACGTCGGTGGCGGATTTCGCCGGGAAATCGGTCTCGACCGGCTCGCCGAACTCCGGTACCGAGGTCATCGCGCTGCGACTGCTGGAAGCCAACGACCTGACCGCCGAGGACGTCGACCAGCAGCGGCTCGCGCTCCCCGAGACCGTGCAGGGCATGAAGGACGGCGCGATCGACGCCATGGTGTGGTCCGGCGGGCTGCCGACCGGCGGGATCACGGACCTGACGACGTCACTGGGGACCGACGTGGTGATGCTGCCGCTCACCGAGGAGCTGACGTACCTGCAGGACACGTACGGTGAGGTGTACGCCGAGGCCACGGTTCCGGCGGACACGTACGGGCTGCCGGCTGACATCGCCACCATCGGCGTACCGAATCTGCTCGTAGTCAGCGACGCGATGCCCGAGGACCAGGCCTACGAGCTGACCAAGGCGATCTTCGAGCACCTGGACGAGCTGGCCGAGGTGCACCCGGAGGCGCTGAACATCTCGCTGGACACAGCCACCGAGACCGATCCGGTCGAGGTGCATCCGGGCGCCCAGCGGTACTTCGACGAGGCCGGCTGAGCGGTCCCGCGTCCGGGGAGGCCGGGCTCAGCCGAGCGCGGCCCGCGCGGGCTTGACCATGTCGCGAACGGTGCGACCCTTCGCGAATTCGCCGAAGGCCGTCATCGTCCAGCTGCCGTCGGCGACTCGGCGCAGCGCGCACATGAGCACGCCGGTGGTCGGTTCGGAGTCCGACAGCTCATAGCGGACGAGCTCGACCGGGGGGCTGACCGCGGTGTCGAGCAGTCGGGCATAGGCGTTGCGCACGTTGGTGAAGTCCTGCCCTGAGTACGAGTTCACGGTGAACACCAGGGCGGCCACGTCGGCGGGGACCCTAGGGAGGTCGACGGTGATGACCTCGTCGTCGCCGTCGCCGTGCCCAGTCAGGTTGTCTCCAGAGTGCCGGATGGACTTGTTGCACCCGGATTTGGAGGTGAACCACACCTTGTCGACGTCTTTGCCGCCGGCATTGAAGGCGATGCACGAGGCGTCCAGATCGACGGCCTTGCCTCCGGTGTTCGCGTCCCACCCGAGGCCCATCGCGACGGTGCTCAGGGCGGGCGCGCCGGTCTTCACCAGTGAGACCGTCTGGCCCTTGGCCAGTGACACCCTTCCCTTGTCCAGGTTGACCATCGCCGGAGTGGGCGGCGCTGTGGCGTGGGTGGTCGGGGGTGGCGCTGGGGCCTGCGTTGCCTTGGGCGGGGCGGGGGCGTCGTCGACGCTGATGCCGAAGTCGGTTGCGATCCCGGCGAGCCCGTTGGCGTAGCCCTGCCCGACCGCCCGGGCCTTCCAGCTGCCGTTGCGGGCGTAGATCTCAACACAGACCAACGCGGTCTCGCTCGTCAGTTGCGAGACGATGAACTGCGCCACGTCCGCGCCGGAGACGTCGGAGATGGTTGTGGTGACGGTACCGACGGAGGCGAACGTGGCCGGGCCTGAGCCGTCGAGGCTGGCGGTGACGACGACCTTGTCGATCTCGGCGGGCAGCGAGGCCGTGTCGATCATGACGCTGTCCACGCCGCGGACGCTGTTGGCTGCCGGTGCGTACACGACCCCGGGTCCGGCGGGAGCGTTGTAGAAGATGAAGTCAGCGTCGCTGCGGACCTTGCCGGCCGCCGTGCACAGCAGGGCGGAGACGTCCAGCGCGGCCGTACTCGCGATGGACACCGACACCGGCCCGTCCGGAACCGGGCAGTTCGCGCCCGGGGTGAGGGTCTGCACGACCGGCTCCTTCACACTCGCGGTGGCCGATCGTAGCGCCGCCTCAGCTGCAGCCGCTGGTACTGCCACAGCCCTCGCAGACGTAGCACGAACCGGCCGGGCGCATCTTCGTGCCGCAGGTGAAGCACAGCGGCGCGTCGGCGACGTTGCCCAGCACCGCCTCGAGCAACTCCGTCGACGAGCCGACGTTGCGCGGAGCAGGCACGGCCGCAGCCGGCTTCTCCTCCCCTGCGGCCGCTGCCACCGGCGGCTCGACCGGCACCGGCGTCTGCAGCCCTTCCAGGTCGACTTCAGCCGAGGCGTCCGCTCCATACGTGCCGGCGACCTGGGCGGCGCGTTCCTCGGCGGTGAAGATGCCGAGCTCGGACCGCTGTTCCAGCGACAGGTGGTCCAAGGCGAGCCGGCGGAAGATGTAGTCCATCACCGACTGGGCCAGCCGGACGTCAGGGTCGTCGGTCATGCCGGCCGGTTCGAAGCGCATGTTGGTGAATTTCGAGACGTAGGTCTCCAGCGGTACGCCGTACTGCAGGGCGATCGAGATGGCGATCGAGAAGGCGTCCATCAGCCCGGACAGGGTCGAGCCCTGCTTGCTCATCTTGAGGAACACCTCGCCCAAACCGTCGTCCGGGTAGCTGGACGCGGTCATGTAGCCCTCGGCGCCGCCGACCGAGAACGACGTCGTCCGCGCCGGCCGTGACTTCGGCAGCCGCTTGCGGGTCGGGCGGACCACCTCGATGACCTTCTGGGTGACGGCCTCGTCTTTCTGCTTTGCGCTCAGCGGCTGGCCGACCTTTGAGTTGTTGCGGTAGATCGCCAACGCCTTGAGGCCGAGCTTCCAGCCCTGGAAGTAGACGTCCTCGATGTCATGGATCGTCGCGGACTCCGGAACGTTGACCGTCTTGCTGATGGCCCCGGAGATGGCCGGCTGTACGGCGGCCATCATCCGGACGTGACCCATCGGAGCGATCGAGCGCTCGCCCATCGCGCAGTCGAAGACGTCGTAGTGCTCGGTGCGAAGCCCTGGAGCGTCGATTACATGACCGTGCTCGGCGATGTACTCGACGATCGCCTCGATCGACTCTTCCTGGTAGCCCAGTGCCCGCAACGCGCGCGGCACCGTCTGGTTGACGATCTGCATCGAGCCGCCGCCGACCAGCTTCTTGAACTTCACCAGTGCAAGGTCCGGCTCGACCCCGGTCGTGTCACAGTCCATCATCAGGCCGATGGTTCCGGTCGGGGCCAGGACTGACGCCTGTGCATTCCTCCACCCGTGTGCTTTGCCGATCTCCAGGCATTCCTGCCACGTCGCGGCGGCCTTCTTCAAGATTTCCGATTCAAGGGCGCTGATCGACCGGATCTCGTCGTTGGCAGCGGCGTGCTTGCGCATCACCCGGGTGTGCGCCGAGGCATTGCGCGCGTAGCCGTCGTAGGGGCCGACGATGCCGGCGATCTCGGCGGAGCGCTTGTACGCCGTCCCCGTCATCAAGGACGTTATGGCTGCGGCCATGGCCCGGCCGCCTTCGGAGTCGTACGCGTGGCCGGTAGCCATCAGCAGCGCACCGAGGTTGGCGTAGCCGATGCCGAGCTGGCGGTATGCGCGAGTGGTCTCTGCGATCGGCTCGGTCGGGAAGTCGGCGAAGCAGATCGAGATGTCCATCGCGGTGATGACCAACTCCACCGCCTTGGCGAACGAGGTGGCGTCGAAGACCCCGTCCTCGGACAGGAACTTCATCAGGTTGAGGCTCGCGAGGTTGCACGAGGAGTTGTCGAGGCTGAGGTACTCGCTGCAGTTGGCGACGACCACACCACTGACGATGTAGGAGTGATTACGTGGCTCAGTCAAGTTGTACGTCGTCTCGAAGCCGCGAGAAACGCGTGATCGCAGTCGCACCGTCTCGTCCACATCGTACCGACGGTGCCTGGCCAACACTCGCAGAAGCTTGTCCGACTTCAGCTGGTGGTCGAATCCGATCACCGAAGCGTAGGCAGCAAGGCTCCGCCCGCTGATGCGAAGGTCGAACGAAGGTCCGTCGCTGCTGTATATCTTCGTCGTGCCGTCTTTGCGGACATAGGAGAAGCTCTCAACCTTCGTGCCCGTCGAGTAGATACGTGCTGCGATGCCGAGGCTGGCCAGCAGTTCCTGGACGTCGATCAGCAACTCCTCCGACCTGCTGCCTAGTCCGACGTAGCGGGTTCCGTTGCTCTCGCTGTCGACCACGCAACCGTCGGCGTCGAAGAGTCCCCTGAGGAAGGCGGTGAGGATCTCGTCGGGCGCCTCGAAGATCGCGGAAGGGACGACCTTTGCGCTCGCTCGCGCGTCCGAAACGCCAAGGCCCCGCAACAGTGCGCGGAACGCCGAGCGCATGGACCGCAACTGTTGCGTGCCGTTCGACTGGACGCTCGGCCTACCGGATACCCCGACGATCCGGGCAAGCAACTGCTGGTGACGTTGCAGCAGAACCGTCTGCTCCCACTCGCTCCCATAGACAGTCACCACACCGGCGCGGGTGACACACCCGTCTCCTACCAGCCAGCCCAGGTAACCGGCGAAGTCGGAGTCCCACTTGGTCGGAAGGTTGAGAAGGCCGCGACCGGTGGCGGCTCGCGCCGCCCCCACAGCAGCATCGGGCAGTGCCCACGAAGCCATGGAGCGCGGGGCGCGATGCAGTGATCGAACCATCCGGTCCTCCGCCGTCACGTCCTCGGCTCGCACCCACCCGCGGTTGTCTGTCCATAGCCGGTGATTGGGGGTGCAACGAAGCCGCGAGCCGTCCGAGAACCGCAGTTCGAGGATCTCGTTGCGACCGGTGACCATGTAGCGCGCCGGCGTTGTCGCCACAACCTGAGCTGAGGCCGCGTGCTCGCTCGTGATGTCGTTGGTGTAAACCGCAAAGGACTCGCCAGCTGCGGCTCGGCCGACCAGATCTCCGATGGCGATCAGCCCACGGTCGGTAACGACACGCTGGTCGGCAGGGAAGCACGGGTTGGATGCCGTAATCCGGCCGGTCTCCGGGTTGGTGTGCCAGTCGTTGATCGTGTCGTCGTACTGGATGCCGGGGTCGGCGCACTCCCAGGCGGCGGTCGCCATCTTGGTCCAGAGCGTGCGCGCGTCGACGGTGTCGA
>JACCXW010000398.1 GCA_013696785.1 Geodermatophilaceae bacterium
CAGGGCATCACGATCGACGTGGCGTACCGGTACTTCGCCACCCCGAAGCGAGCGTTCATCCTGGCCGATACGCCGGGGCACCCGCAGTACACGCGCAACATGGTGACCGGTGCGTCCACGGCGAACCTCGCCCTGGTCCTGGTCGACGCCCGCAACGGCATCGTCGAGCAGAGCAAGCGGCACGCCTTCCTTGCCACCCTGCTGCGGGTTCCGCACATCGTGCTCTGCGTCAACAAGATGGACCTCGTCGACTACGACCAGCGCGTCTTCGACAGGATCCGGGAGGAGTTCGAACAGTTCGCCAGCCGGCTGGACATCGGCGACCTCACCTCCATCCCGGTCTCGGCGTTGAACGGGGACAACGTGGTGACCCGCTCCGGCAACATGCCGTGGTACGAGGGGTCGGCGTTACTGCACCACCTCGAGGAGGTCTACATCGCCTCCGACCGCAACCTCACCGACGTCCGCTTCCCGGTGCAGTACGTGATCCGGCCCCGCAAGGACGAGCACCACGACTACCGGGGGTACGCGGGAACCGTGGCCGCGGGTGTCATCAAGGTCGGCGACGAGGTGGAGGTGCTGCCCTCCGGACTGGCCACGACCATCAGTGCGATCGACACGCCCAGCGGGCAGGTGCAGGAGGCCTACCCGCCGATGTCGGTCGTCGTCCGGCTCACCGACGACGTGGACATCTCCCGTGGCGACATGATCTGCCGGCCGCACAACCAGCCGACCATGAGCCAGACGATGGAGGCGACGCTGTGCTGGATGGCGGACCAACCGCTGCAGACCGGGCGGCGCTACGCGATCAAGCACACGACGCGATGGTCCCGAGCGGTCGTCCGGACGCTGCACTACCGCATCGACGTCAACACGATGCACCGCGAGGAGGGCGTGGAGTCGTTGCGGCGCAACGACATCGGTCGCGTGACGCTCCGGATGACGCATCCGCTCTTCGTGGATGAGTACCGCCGCAACCGGATCACGGGCGGTTTCATCCTGGTCGACGAGGGCACCAACCAGACGGTCGCCGCCGGCATGATCACCGAGGCCTCATGAGTTCCGATCACGAGCTGGCGGCGCAGATCGCCACCGAGGCGGGACAGGCGCTGCTCGGCATCCGGGCACGGCACGCCGGTGCCGATCCCGCGGTGCTCAAGAAGGCCGGCGACGAGGGCGCGCAGGAGGTCATCGCCGCGGCGTTGCACCTCGCCCGGCCCGAGGACAGCGTGCTGTCCGAGGAAGCCGCTGACGACCTTGCTCGGCTACAGGCGACCCGGGTGTGGATCATCGACCCGCTGGACGGCACCCGGGAGTACTCCGAGGAAGGCCGCACCGACTGGGCCGTGCACGTGGCGCTGTGGGAGTCCGGCCGGCTCGTCGCCGGAGCCGTTGCGCTACCGGCGCTGGGTGTGACGCTCGGGACCGGCTCACCGCCGGTCCTGCCTGTCGCATCCGACGGTCCGTTGCAGTTGATCGTGAGCCGCACCCGGGCGTCCGCGCTGGTGCTGGCGGTGGCCGACCGGCTCGGGGCAGTCACCGTGCCGATGGGCTCCGCCGGAGCCAAGGCGATGTCCGTCGTACGCGGGGAATCCGAGGCGTACCTGCACACCGGCGGGCAGTACGAGTGGGATTCCGCCGCGCCGGTGGCAGTGGCCGCCGCCGCCGGTCTGCACACCAGCCGGGTGGACGGCAGCCCGCTGATGTACAACAACGAGGATCCGTACCTGCCGGATCTGCTGATCTGCCGCCCCGAGCTCGCCGACCGCCTGCTCGAAGCCGTCGCCGCCGAGGCCGCCGGGTCGTAAGCGCAGACGGGGCGTGCCAATACTGTCACCCTGTCTCTGCGCTTAGGGGGTGACGAGGTGGCTGACCTGCGCGATCAACTCGCCGACGGACTGCGGTCCGGGACGCCTCTGGTGCTCGGCACCACACGTCCGGATGTGGACGAGACGGACCCGGCTCGGCTGCTACCCGCCGACGTGCTCCGGTCAGTGCTGTGCGACCTGGAGCTCCACAAGCAGGCAGACCCGCGCGGCCTGACTGTCCGAGGCGCGGTCATCACCGGCGTAGTAGACCTCGACCACGTCACCATTCCGTACCCGCTGCCCTCACAGATTGCCAGTTCTCTGCTCATCTGCGTCTCAGACAGGCCTCCCTGCACGCGCTGGCGCTGAACCGCAACACGATCGCCGGCAGGAGCGACAACGGCGACAGCCTCGCCGCCGAGGGGCTGCAGGCGGCCGGCGGCGCCTCCCTCGACAACGGGTTTACCGCCGCCGGCGCCCTCCGCCTCACCGGAGCGCACATCACCGGCCAGCTGAGCCTGCGCGGCGCCACCATCACCGGCACCGGCAACGGCAACTTCGTCGGCGACCGGCTGCAGGCCGACAACGGCGTCTTCCTCGACAACGGGTTCACCGCCGCCGGCGCCATCCGCCTCCTCGGAGCGCACATCACCCAACAGCTGAACATGCGCGGCGCCACCATCACCGGGGCCGACAACGACGGCAACAGCCTGGCCGCCGACCGGCTGCAGGCCGACAGCGGCGTCTTCCTCGACAACGGGTTCACCGCCGCCGGCGCCATCCGCCTCCTCGGAGCGC
>JACCXW010000399.1 GCA_013696785.1 Geodermatophilaceae bacterium
CCGCCGCGGAGCACCGTTGCGCCCACGACGTCGTCGATGGAGTCCTCGTCCTCGGTGTTGTCGTCCTCCTCGTCGTCGTCCTCGTCGTCGAGGGCGGCCGGCTCGACCCACTTCAGCGCGTCGCCCAGCGCCTCCAGGATCGGTTCCCAGTGCTCACCGAGGCCAGCGGCGATCTCCGTCCAAGCCTTGTCCCCAGCCCGTGTGGTGAACACATCGTGGCCGCTGTCGAGCAGGCCGAGGCCCGGAATTTTTGCGAGGTGCTCCTCGACCGCTTCGACATCGCAGCTCTCGGCCATCCGCTCGACCATGTCGACGGTGTCCGCCAACTCGCCCACGGACCACCTGTCCGGGCCACCTGCGGCGAGGTCGTACACCGCGTCGAGGTCGAAGAGGTAGTCCTCGTCGGGCGTCAGCTGCCGTTTCGAGGACGACATCACGGCCGGCCAGGCCGGGTGGTCGGCGAGGTCGTGCTCGGTCTCGGTGCTGATGAAGTGCGCGAGCTGGCCGGGGGTGGTGAACAGATGGATTCGCTCGCCGGTCCCGAG
Organism: Geodermatophilaceae bacterium; assembly: GCA_013696785.1. Classification (GTDB taxonomy): domain Bacteria; phylum Actinomycetota; class Actinomycetes; order Mycobacteriales; family Geodermatophilaceae; genus JACCTY01. The sequence continues at coordinate 546 of JACCXW010000399.1, forward strand.
AAACGCCTGCCACTCCTCGCCGTCCTCGTCCTCCCAGGGCGGCGCCCAGAGCGTGTAGCCGGTGCGCTCGTCGATGACGACGGCAATCGGCACGATGCTGTCGGCTGGCAGATTTTCGTCCATCACACGCCCATCGGGTGCCATACGGTCTTGGTTTCCAACCACGCGCTCAGCCGCTGCAAACCAGGGTCGGCGGCCCAGTCCGGCTCTCCGGCCCGCAACACCCGTTTGACGTTGTCCGCCGCGCCGCGCTCGAGGTCGACGGCCTGGTCGGCGGCAGCGCCGCACAGGTCAATCGCGTTGACGTCTCGATGCGCGGCCAGCCATGGCGCGATCTCGGCCGTCCGTCCGGTCAGGATGTTCACCACACCGCCCGGTACGTCGGAGGTCGCGAGCACCTCGCCGAGGGTGACCGCCGGCAGCGGCCGCTCCTCGCTGGCAACGACGACACACGTGGAGCCACCTGCAATGACGGGAGCGAGGACGCTGACCAGGCCGAGCAACGACGACAGCTGCGGGGCGAGCACCGCAACGACCCCCGTGGGTTCGGGTACCGAAAGGTTGAAGTAGGGCCCGGCGACGGGGTTGGCGTTGCCGATGACCTGGGCGATCTTGTCTGTCCAGCCGGCGTACCAGACCCAGCGGTCGATCGCGGCATCCACCCGCGACGGTGCCGCCCGGCGGGTGATGCCTTCGGCCGCGGCGACCTCGGCGATGAACTGGTTGCGCCGGCCCTCCATGACCTCGGCTACCCGGTAGAGCACCTGCCCTCGGTTGTACGCCGTGGCGCCCGACCAGCCGGGAAATGCCTTGCGGGCGGCCACCACGGCGTCGCGGGCGTCCTTGCGCGAGCCCAGTGCCGCGTTGGCGAGAAAGTCGCCGTCGCGGTCCACCACGGCGTAGGACCGGCCGGACTCAGACCGCGGGAACGCACCGCCGACGTACAGCTTGTAGGTCTTGCGTACACCGACCCTAGACATCTCTGACCCTAGACATCGCTGCGGTCCTTCACGTACCCCGCCAGACCCTGACGGCCGCCCTCCCGGCCGAAGCCGGACTCCTTGTAGCCGCCGAACGGGGAGGTCGGGTCGAACCGGTTGAATGTATTGGCCCAGACCACGCCGGCGCGGAGCCGGCTGGCCATCCACAGGATGAGTGAACCCTTCTCGGTCCAGACGCCCGCCGACAGGCCGTACGGCGTGTTGTTCGCCTTGGCAACCGCCTCTTCCGGGGTCCGGAACGTGAGCACCGACAGCACGGGACCAAAGATCTCCTCCTGGGCGATCCGGCTGGACTGACTGACGCCGGTGAACAACGTCGGCGGGAACCAGAAGCCGTGCTCGGGTAGTTCGCACGGCGGCGACCAGCGTTGCGCCCCCTCGGCCTCGCCGATGTCGGACAGCTCGCGGATGCGGGCCAACTGGGCGGCGGAGTTGATCGCGCCGATGTCGGTGTTCTTGTCCAGCGGGTCACCGAGCCGCAGCGTCCGCAGCCGTCGTCGCAGCGAGTCGAGCACCTCGTCGTACACGCTCTCCTGGAC
>JACCXW010000407.1 GCA_013696785.1 Geodermatophilaceae bacterium
GCGCCCACCCCGATTACGAGTTCCTGTACGGCGGCCGCAACCAATTCTCCGTCGCCGTCCTCTGAACTCGCGCCACCGCCGCAGGCGGAGAGCACGAGCCCGATGACGAGGAAGCCAACGGCCCAACGCTCGCGTGGTCGGCCGCTGGCCGCTCGGCGCCCGGGCATAGTTGTCGCAGGCACAGGCATCTCCCCGTTGAAGGAATCGGTAAGCCCGGAGAAGGGGGGCCGCCACAAATTGGCAACGGTGAGCGAGCAGCAACATAGATGCTTTTCACACCTACCGGGATCCGGCAGCGCCTGCCCGAACCTGGATCCCGTCATGCACGTGGAAGCCGTCTTTGGGCGCGACTGCCGACCATTGGCGCAGCTCCGTCGAAGTCACGACGGTGCGCGCGGGCCAGGGTGGCGATGCCGGTCGGTGGGCGAGTGCAGACCGCGCCAGCCAATGGCGGCGGCCAGCAGGAGCAACGCACCGCCGAGGTAGTAGACGGCTCGGATGCCGATCGCTGCGGCGAGCAGGCCGCCGGTGAGCAGTGAGACCAGGCGGCCGAGCTGCCAGAGCAGGTCGAAGCCGGCGAAGACCCGGCCGCGGGCGCCGGCCGGTGTGTGCGCCTGGATCAGAGAGTTGAAGGTGACCGCGCCGCTGGAGGTGCCCAGGCCGTAGGTGGCAAGCGCAACCAGCGCCACCGGCAAGGCGGTGAAGGTGGCCAGGACGAGGTCTACCAGACCGCGGAGCACGTAAGGACCGAATACGAACGCCGGCCGGCGAGGGTCGCTGACCATCCTCATCAACAGGAAGGGTCCGAGCAGCGCGCCGACCCCGATGGCCCCGAGCAGCAGCCCGTAGCCGCTGGGCGGCAGTTTGAGGTGGTCGGCGGCGAGCACGACCAGCAGGGCGCTCGTCGCACCGGTGGACAGCGCCGCCAGGAGTTGGCCGGCACTCAGGCTCCGCAGCAGCCGGTCGCCGGCGAGCAGCCGCAGTCCGGCAGCAGCCTCAGCGAACAAGCCTCCACGGTTGAGCGGAGCCGGTGCGGCCGGTAGCCGCAGACCGGCCAGGATCGTGGCGCTGACCAGGAAGCTGCCGGCGTTGATCCCGAACGCCGCGCCCGCGCCAAGGGTGGCGTACAGGATGCCGGCCACCGGGGCGAGCGCGATCTGGCTGAACACCGCCGCGGTCCAGATGCCGCTGTTCGCGGCGACCAACTCCTCGTCCTCGACCAGCGCCGGCAACATGCTGTTTGCCGCCGGGTTGAAGAACACCGCACCGGTCGACAGGCCGAATGCGATCGCGTAGATCGCCGCGACGTCGTCACCGACGAAGATCAGCGAACTGGCGAGCACCGCCCGCAGCAGGTCCGCCGCAACCATCACCGCAACCCGTGGAAGCCGGTCGACCAGCGTCCCGGCGAACGGCGCCAGCAGTAGGACGGGGACGATCTCGGCGACGACCACCGCGCTGACCCCCAGCGCAGAGCCGGTCAGCTCGAACACCAACAGACTCAGCGCCACCGTCGCGACTACGTCGCCCCACTGCGACGCGGTCCGGGCCGACCACAGCCGCCGGTACCCGTTGTGGGCGAACACCGCCCGGAGACCAAAACGGTCTCGGCGGGCCGTCATGACGGGTACCGGCCGCCGCGGAAAGGCGTCATCGTCGCGTCCTCCGCACGATCGTCCGGCCGATCGATAGGGTCCGGGTGCCGCTGTGAGTGGCTCGCCGGACCTTGTCACGTCCCGACCTAACCTCGCGCGGGAGGTCCGGAACGACGGCACATGCCACCACGCTTGCGAGCTCAGGCGCTTGGCCAACGTCGGAACCGTCGCGACGTTGCCGGCCCGCGCGCCGGCAATTCTCGCCCTCGTGGAGAGGGGCATCGGGGACTCACGTCATGGCGCCAGATGGTCCCGCTGTCGAGTGCGGTTTTGTGGGCCCCCGGGGCTCGAACCCCGAACCCGCGGATTAGCTGCCTACCTATCCTGCGGCTACCTCTGATGGCCTCTCTAGGCCGATGAACAGCCAGTTCACCGACGCAACGTGCTGTTACTGTCTCTTGCTTGCTCTTGTCGGCCGTTAGTTTAGTGGGGGTAAAGTGGGGGGATAGGCCCAACCTCCGCTTCCACTGGGCACAGCCGGTCGCGTCCGGTTGTATCGCGTTCCCACCGGGTACCGGGCGCGCACGAAGTTCCGTGACATGGACGGTGTCATCCGGGAGATCGAGCGCACCGCGCGGACCAAGTCAGCCGCGGAGCGCGGGATCAAGGAGGCAGTCCGCGGGGCTCATCACACGAGACAGGACCGTCGAGTTCCTCAGCGAGGCGTGGTACGCATCGCTCGACGGACGCAGCCCGTCCACCATGCAGGCCTACCGCTACCGCCTCGATCACCAAGTCCTGCCCGCGCTGGGCGCCCTCCGTTTGTCCGAGCTCAGCGTGGGACTCCTCGACCGTCACCTCCACTCGGTGGCCGACCGCCACGGACCACCTCCCTGAAGCAGGCTCAGTCCGGAGTGAGTTGACGTCGTAGCCAGTCGTACCAGCGGTCGAGGTCGTCGCCGCGGGTGACCGACAGCGTCGGGACTTCGATGGCGGGGTTGATCTGCCTGGCGTAGCCGATGCAGCGTTCGACGTCGAAGTTCACGTAGGGCAGCAGGTCGAGCTTGTTGAGCAGCAGGACGTCGGCGGCGCGGAACATGTGCGGGTACTTGAGCGGCTTGTCGTCGCCCTCGGTCACGGACATGATCACGACCTTGCTGGCCTCGCCGAGATCGAACAGCGCTGGGCAGACCAGGTTTCCGACGTTCTCGATGAACACCACGGACTGGGCGGGTGGATCGAGGGAGCGC
>JACCXW010000410.1 GCA_013696785.1 Geodermatophilaceae bacterium
TGGTCGGCAAGTTCTCGCCGGAGAACTTCACCGACATCATCATCGACATCTCGCTGTTCCGGCCCGGTCCGGTCAAGAGCGACATGGTGACGCCGTTCCTGCGCGCCCGGCACGGCTGGAACGAGACCGAGTACCCGCACCCCGATCTGGAGAACGCCCTCGCCGAGACGTACGGCGTCGTCGTCTTCCACGAGCAGGTGCTGGAGATCGTCTCGGTGCTCACCGGTGTCGACCTGGCCGAGGCCGATGAGGTACGCCGCGCCCTCGGCGAGTTCGATGCGCATGCCGAGGTGAAGGCCTGGTTCTTCCCGGCCGCGCTTGGCCACGGGTACCCGCTCGACGTGGTGAGCCATGCCTGGAAGGTGCTCGCCGCGTTCGCCTCGTTCGGGTTCTGCAAGGCGCACGCCGCGGCGTTCGCGCTCCCGACGTACCAGTCGGCGTGGCTCAAGGCGCACCACACCGCCGCGTTCCTCGCCGGCGTACTCACCCACGACCCGGGGATGTACCCGAAGCGGTTGATCCTCGACGACGCCCGCAACTTCGGGATCGCGGTCCTCCCGCTGGACGTAAACGCCTCCGACGAGGCCTACCGGGTGGAGAAGGTCGCCATCACCGACGAACCCCCGCCGAGCATTCTCGGCGCCCCACCGCGAGAGCGGCCGGACTGGCTGCCCGACGGATGCGGCGACCCGCGCCGCTACGGCATCCGGTTGTCGCTGACCGACGTCAAGGGCATCACCGGGGCCGAGGTGGCAAGGATCGTGGCCGGCCGGCCGTACGCGTCGCTGTCGGACTTCTGGCACCGCGCCGGGGTGTCCCGTCCGATCGCCGAGCGGCTGGTGCTCGCCGGCGGGTTCGACTCGGCGTACGGGATCGGGTCCACCCTGCCGGTACGCCGACGCGGCCAGGTGACCCGCCGCGACCTGCTCCTGCAGGTGGCCGAACTCGATGCCTGGAGCCGGGCGACCGCCCGCGCCGACCGGGCGCTGACGCCCCGCAAACGCTCCGGTGCCCGTGCCGTCACCGCCGCGCCGGGGGGCCTGTCGATCCGGGATCAGGCGGCGCGGCAGTCTCGGGCCACCGCCGAGGTCGTGCCGCAGCCGGTGCAGCTCGCCCTGGACCTGAGCGCGGACTCCGGCGCGGGGGAACGCCGCTCGGGGCTGCCGGAGATGACCGAGTCCGAACTGGTCCGGGCCGAGCTGGAGATTCTCGGGCTGGACGCCAGCCGGCACATCGTCGACTTCTACTCACCGTTCCTCGACGCCCTCGGGGTGGTCCGCTCCCGCGACCTGCTGGGTTCCCGGAGCAGGTCGGAGATCCTCATCGCAGGGGTGAAGGTGGCCACCCAGACCCCGCCGGTGCGCTCCGGTCGCCGGGTGATCTTCGTGACCCTGGACGACTCCACCGGCCCGGTCGACGCGACGTTCTTCGAGGACGTGCAGGGGCCGTACGCGATGACGGTCTTCCACTCCTGGCTACTGGTCGTCCGCGGCGTGGTCCGCCGTACCGGGCCGCGGGGAATCTCGCTGCGGGCGACCGGCTGCTGGGAACTCCCGGCGCTCCGCGAGACCTGGGAGTCCGACGGGATGCCCGCCGTGTGGGAGGCGATGGACGCGCGGTCCATTGCCCTAACCGACCAAGCTCTCACTGAGCAGGCACTGCGGGGCGCCGCGGCGAGCCACTCATCCCGCCCGGTGGTGGTCCGCCCGGTGCTGGTCCATGCATCGGGTTTCCGGATGTCGCCGTACGCCGACCTGAAACCGCCGGGGGAGGGCACCAAGACGGTCCCGCGCAAGCTCTGGCACGCAAGCCCCGGCAGTTCCGGCCACTGAGCACCTCCAAAACCGAGGGGGCAGGATGCCAGGGTGATCACATCCGTCATCGCAGGGCGACGCACGCCGGCTGCGGCCCGCACGCACATCTCCACGAATCCCGCGGCGCTGGACGAGGTCGTGGTCGAGGTCGGTCTCGCCACCCCCGCGGAGCTCGTCCAGGCCTGCTCGGCGGCGCGGACGGCGCAACCGGGCTGGGCCGACGTCCCCGCGCCGGTACGAGGCCAGGTGATCGCCAACATCGGCCACCTCGTGGCGGCCAACAGACAACGGCTGGCCGACCTGATCACCAGGGAGATCGGCAAGCCGATCGCGGAGGCCCGCGGCGAGGTGCAGGAGATCATCGACACCTGCGACTTCTTCCTGGGCGAGGGCCGCCGGTTGTACGGCCAGACGGTCCCCTCGGAGATGCCCGACAAGGCCCTGTTCACGTTCCGCAATCCGGTCGGCGTGGCGGTCATCATCACCGCCGGCAACTTCCCCGTCGCCGTACCGTCCTGGTATCTCGTCCCCGCCCTGCTGTGCGGCAACACGGTGGTGTGGAAACCCGCGGAGTACGCCGCAGCATGCGCCGACGCCATGTGCGAACTCTTCGCCCATGCCGGGCTGCCGGAGGGAGCCCTCAACGTCGTGTACGCCGAGGGCTCCGACACCTTCGACGGCTTGGAGCAGGCGCTGAGCGCCGGACTCGTGGACAAGGTCGGCTTCACCGGCTCCACGACCGTCGGGTCACGGATCGGCGAACTGTGCGGCCGGCATCTGCAGAGCCCCTGCCTGGAACTCGGTGGCAAGAACCCGATGGTGGTGACCGAGGACGCCGATCTCGCGCTGGCCGTCGAGGGCGCATTGTTCGGCGGCTTCGGCTCGGCCGGGCAGCGCTGCACCTCCCTGGGCACCGTGCTGGTGCACGAGTCGGTGCATGACGTCTTCACCGAGCGCTTCGTCGCCGCGACCATGGCAGCGGCAATCGGTGACCCCACCCGCGATGTCCTCTACGGCCCGCTGCTGGCGCAGAAGTTCGCCGACGGCTACGACAAGCACCTAGCGGCGATCGCCGGACACCACCGCGTGCTGGGCTCAGCCGGTACCGGCCGGATCTCCGCCGACAACCCACGGACCGGTTTCGTCGGCGCGCATGACAACGGGCTCTTCTACCACCCGGTGATCCTCGACGGGGTCCGGCCGGAGGACGGGGTGTTCCTGCAGGAGACGTTCGGCCCGCTGGTCGGCATCACCGGCTACCGGAGGCTCGACGAGGCGATCGAGCTCGGGAACCTCCCCGGCTACGGCCTGTCCGCAGCGATCTACACGACCGATCCGGCGAAGGCGTTCCGTTTCCGTCGCGGCATCAGCGCGGGAATGGTGAGCGTCAACAACTCCACCTCCGGCGCCGAGGCGCATCTCCCCTTCGGTGGCAACGGCAAGAGCGGCAACGGCAGCCGCCAGTCCGGCCAGTGGGTCCTCGACCAGTTCACCCGCTGGCAGTCGATGAACTGGGACTACTCCGGTCGCCTGCAAAAGGCGCAGATGGACGTGCAGGACATCAGCGCCAGCAACGCCGCCGATCTTGACTTCCGGCTTGCATGACCGACAAAACGCTTGCCCGGCGGATCCTGGAGGCAGTCAAGGCAGCCGGTGTCGACACGGTGTTCGGGCTGCCCGGTGTACACAATCTCGCGTTCT
>JACCXW010000414.1 GCA_013696785.1 Geodermatophilaceae bacterium
GCGATGGCGGCACTGGCAAAGGCGGCCAGGGCAACTGCGGCGAAGCGGGTCTTGGTGGAGCTGGTCATCGCTTGTCCCTTCCTGCTGTGGGCGATTGTCGGCCGCCCTCGGGTTGATGGCTAAACCATGTCGAGTACGCGGTCGCAGTCACCAGTGGACGTTGGTCCTAGCACTGTGAGTGACCGTGCCGGAGCGCCCGTGACCCGGTAGAAACAACGGATGACGGTCATCCCGCCGGAAGGTGTCGGACTGGCCGGACTGCGCACGGCCGCTCGAGACTGCCGCGGCTGCGAATTGTGGGAACCCGCGACGCAGACCGTGTTCGGCGCCGGACCGGAGACGGCGCGGCTGGTGTTCGTCGGTGAGCAGCCGGGCGACCAGGAGGACCGGCGTGGCGAGCCGTTCGTCGGACCCGCCGGGCGACTATTGGATCGCGCACTGACTGACGCAGGGATCGATCGGGCCGATACCTACGTCACGAATGCCGTCAAACACTTCCGCTTCCGGCCGACCCCGAAACGCCGCCTGCACCAATCCCCGGGCAGCGAACACATCGCTGCGTGCCGTCCGTGGCTGGACGCCGAACTGGCGCTGCTCATGCCCGAGATCGTGGTCTGCCTCGGGGCGGTGGCGGCCAAGGCATTGATCTCCCCGTCGTTCCGGATCACCGCCGACCGCGGCCGGCTGTTGCCGCGACCCAGCACCCTCAGCGAGGACGAGGCCGGCGTACAGCAGACGTGGTTGCTGGCCACGACGCATCCGTCGGCGATCCTGCGAACGCCCGACGAGGAGCGGCCGGCGGCATACGACGCCCTGGTGGCCGACCTCGCGGTAGCGGCCTCCGTACTCGCCTGACTGCGCGGGCTACGTCAGCGGGAACGTGAAGCGGGTGGCGTGCGCACTGAACGTCTCATCCAGCGCGATGATCTTCCGCGGGATCACGGCGAACACCGGCTGGTCGAGCATGCCACCCATGTCGAAGCCGTACTTCGCCTTGACAGCGGCGGCGAAGGCCGGCAAGTCCGCTTCGTCGACCTTCGCGGCCCGGCCTTCGACCACCACAAGCTCCGCGTCGTTCAGGCACTGGGCTCCGACGGTGCAGCGCGGATCGGCATGTAGGTTGCGTGTCTTGCGGGATTCGCTGCCGGTGCTGAACTGCACGGTGCCGTTCAACCACACCGCCCACAGCACCATGAGATGCGGCGCCCCGTCGGGGCCTACGGTGGACAACCAGTAGTTGCGGGCCCCGGTCAGCCGCTGCTCGGCGTAGGAGAACGGCAACAGCCTGCCCCCGGTGGCCGGGACGCCGTACCCGGGCATGAACGGGCGGTCCGCGGCCGGTTCCACGGTCGCGAATCGTACGCCGCTACGGCGTCGACACGCGGGCGTCGTAGCGGCGGAAGGACGGGACCACCAGGGCGACCACCAGCATGGCCGCGATGATGATTGCGCCCCCGCTGACCAGAGCAACCTCCGGTGAGCTGAACGCGGCCATCCCACCGGCCCGCAGGTCGCCGAGGCGCGGACCGCCGACGACCACGACGATGAACACGCCCTGCATCCGTCCGCGCATCTCGTCCGGCGCGGCGGTCTGCAGCATGGAGCTCCGGAACACCGCACTGACCATGTCCGCAGCGCCGGCGACGGCCAGCCAGAAGATCGCCAGCGGAAGAGACCCGGTCAGCCCGAACATGGCGATCGCGCCTCCCCAGACGACGATCGACGCCAGGATGACGAACCCCTGTTTGTGCACCCGGCTGAGCCAGCCGGAGAGCAGCCCGGCGAGCAGCGCTCCGATGGCCATTCCGGCGAACAGCCAGCCGAGCGCGTTCGTGCTGCGGGAGTACGTCGTCGCAGCCAGTTCCGGGAACAGCGCCCTCGGCATCCCGAAGATCATCGCGATCAGGTCGACGACGAAAGTCATCAACAGGATCTGCCGGCCGCGGAGAAAGGCGAATCCGTTCAGCACGCTGCGGATCGGGCCGACGCGGGCAGCGTCGGGATCGATCCGCTCGGGCGGCATCGACGGCAGCCTGACGAGCAGGAACAGCGCGAGCGCGAATCCCAGGGCGTCGATCAGATAGGCCCATTCGAGCCCGCCTGATTCGATCAGCAAGCCGGCAAGCAGTGGCCCGATGATGACTCCGGCC
>JACCXW010000427.1 GCA_013696785.1 Geodermatophilaceae bacterium
ACGACACCAGCACGCTGGCCACCTGGCTGGACGATGTCGGCTAACGAGACAGCCTTTGTGGGCGAGTACCTCAACAACTACGGCGAAAACGAGCCGCTGCTCGTCCCGCCGGGGTGGGACGACTGGCACGCCTCGGTCGGCAACGGGGACTACGACCACGGGTGGGTGTTCGAGAACGGGGTGGTCAACGCGTACGACGACATCTACGCCACGGACCTGGCCAGAGACATCGCGGTGGAGGCGATCGAGCGGCACGTCTCGAGCACGGCGCCGTTCTTCCTCTGAGCTTCGTTCTACGCGCCTCACTCCGGGACCCCGGATGAGCCCGACGATCCAGTCGGGGGACTCAGTACGCCGGCAGTGGCACCGCGTCATCACGACGCCTACGCCGGAACGCCGCTACCGAAAGACCCGAGCTTCAACGAGGCCGACGTCTCGGACAAGCCGGCGTTCGTCCGGGACCGGCACCGGATCAGCCTGACCACCGAGGCCAATCTGACCGAGCTGTACCAACAACGTCTCGAAGCCTTGCTGGCCTTGGACGAGGCAGTCGTCCAGATGATCGATGCGCTCGAAGCCGCCGGCGAGCTGGAGAACACCATCATCGTGTTCACCTCCGACAACGGGTACATGCTCGGGGAGCACCGCATCCACGCAGGCAAGACCGTGGCCTACGAGCCGTCGGCTCGGGTGCCGCTGATCGTGGCCGGGCCAGGCTTCCCGCCCGGTGTCACCCGCAGCCAGCCGGTCGCGCTGATCGACCTGGCGCCGACATTTGTCGAGGCCGCCCGCGCAACCGCGGGCCTCGAGATCGACGGCACCTCGCTACGGCCGATTGCCAGGAAGCCCGCCATCGGCGCCAATCGCACGCTCGTCATCGAGGCAGGGCCGGAGGAGGTGGACGGGCCGTGGCTGTACCGCGGGATTCGAACGCGCGAATACGTCTATCTCGAATACGAGGCCACCGGCGAGGTGGAGTACTACGACATGGTCCGCGACCCCTACCAGCTGGTCAACCTGGCCTACCAGCCGGACAGCCGGACCCAGCGCAAGCTCGACCTGTTGTCCGCCCGGCTCGACGTGATGTACGACTGCGCTGGAGCGGCCTGCCGCCGCTGACGCGACGACTGACCCGCGGACACGTCGACGCGGCGGCTACCCCCGCCGGCCGACGATGACCGCGACCGCGGCGCCGGCCGGAGCGCTGGGGCGGAAGGACTCGCTCGCCACGGATCCGCCCAGGCCGATCCGCGAGTACCGCGTCGCCCACTTGCGTGCGACCCAGCGCGGTACGACGAGATCGGCCCGGATCAGCGACGGCGACCGCAGCAGCCGCTCGCGCAGCGATTCCAGGATCGACCATGGCGGATTGGCCACGACCCGGTACGGACACTGCGGAAGCGGTGTCGTGCGTAGGTCCCCACGGCGGATCTCGACCGACCAGCCGGATCCGAAGCCACCGCAGGGGAATCGCCGGCGTAGCTGTTCCACTCGGCCGGGGTGCAGTTCGACAGCGAGCACGCGGGCCCCGGCGGCGAGCAGTGGCGCAGTCAGCGCCCCGAGTCCAGCCCCGAGATCCAGGACGAGATCATCGGTTTGGATACCGGCACCGGCGACGATCCGCCGGGCCGCACGGGGGTCAAGACTGTGGTAGCCCCACTGCCGTCCGGGTTTCCCCCCGGCGGACACGACGCACCATGACCAGACCCATGTCTGCGATCTTGCCCGCCCCGCTGCCGGAGAGGCCAGCGATTTACCCGCCGAAGTCCAGAGTCGGCGGCAGTGAGCCCTCCAGTTCCAGCAGCCAGCGCTTCGCCGCGAGACCGCCGCCGAAGCCGCCGAGCCCGTCGGCAGCCAGCACCCGGTGGCATGCGACGACGATGGGGATCGGGTTCGCCCCCATGATCGAACCGACCGCTCGCGCGCCGAGCACCCCGTCGGCACCTCGGAACGCGCCGCTTCTTCTTGCCAGCTCGCCGTAGGTCGTGGTTTCGCCGTAGCCGACCCCGGCGTACAGCGTCTCGAGTACGGTGCGCTGCGGCCCCGGGGACAGGCTCCAGTCCAGCGGCAGGTCGAAGTCGCGGCGGCAACCGTTCAAGTAGTCGGTCAGCTGGCGCACGGCCTCGTTTGTCCGGTTCGCGTCCTCGACGAGCCTTCGCCCGGTACGCCGGGCAGCGGCGGCCAGCGCCTCGGCGCCCCGGTGGAATGCGACACACGCGACACCCTCGTCCGTCACCGCCAGGGTGAGCTGGCAGATCGGCTCCGGAGCCGCCACCATCGCCCACGCCAACGTCATGTCCGCATTGTCGTCCGGCCTACCGACAGGTTTAGGCTCGCGGCCGTGATCACCTCGGTGCACACGCTGATCTACGCCGACGATGCCGTGGCTGCCCGGGCCTTCTTCCGGGACGTGCTCGGCTGGCCGCACGTCGCTGAGGGTGGCGGCTGGCTCATCTTCAAGACCGGCCCGAGCGAGCTCGGCGTACACCCGACGGGGCAGGGCGACTGGTCTACGACGCAGCATCACGAGGTCACGCTGATGTGCGACGACATCGAGGCCACGGTCGCGAACCTGAAGTCGAAGGACGTCGGCTTCAGCAAGGAGATCAGCGACGAGGGCTTCGGGCTGACCGCGATGATGACGGTCCCGGGCGCCGGCGACATGATGCTCTACCAGCCCAAGCACGCGATCGCCTACGACCTCTAGCGCGGGTCGGCTCAGGGGCCGAACTGTCGAGATTGCGCAGCTTCTGCTGGCCGAGCGCGGCCGGCCTCGTCGACGAGCTGGTCCCCGTCGACCCCGCAGCAACGGCGGCATAACATTCCGGGCAAGTGTGGTCACAGTTGGTTACTGTGCATCTACACTCGGTCACAGTCGAGAGGTCGTCGGCGAGTTGTCAGTGGATCCGCGTTATCCCCCTGGCGCGGATTCACTGGCAACGCGGGGACTAGCAGGCGACCTGCCTGCGTGCGCGGCTCAGCCGGTCGATGCAAGCCCGATCGGGCAGGAGACACCGGTGCCGCCGATGCCGCAGTAGCCGCCGGGGTTCTTGTGCAGGTACTGCTGGTGGTAGTCCTCGGCGTAGTAGAACTCGCCGGCCGGAGCGATCTCGGTGCTGATCCCGCCGTATCCCGCGGCCCGCAACCGCTCCTCGTATGCTGCCCGCGTGCGCTCGACGATCTCGTCCTGCGACGGGTCGGTGGTGTAGATCGCGGACCGGTACTGGGTGCCGACGTCGTGGCCCTGCCGCATGCCCTGGGTTGGGTCGTGTCCCTCCCAGAAGACGGCGAGCAGCTGCTCGTAACTGATCACCGCCGGATCGAAGACGACCAGTACGGCCTCGGTGTGCCCTGTCCGGGCCGAGCAGACCTCCTCGTACGTCGGGTTGGCGGTGTAGCCCCCGGCGTACCCGACGGCTGTCGTGTAGACGCCCGGTGTCTGCCAGAAGATCCGCTCGGCGCCCCAGAAGCAGCCGAGTCCGAACACGGCGGTCTGCATGCCGGCCGGGAACGGAGGGACTGTCGGGTTGCCGTTGACCGCATGCACACCGCGGACCGGAAGCGGCACGTCACGGCCGGGAATGGCGTCATCGGGGGAGATCAGATTCGTCTTGTTCCGACTGAAAAGCATGCGCCCACGATACGTCGGTATCAGGCGCTAGCGTCGCGGTGTGAGCGAACCGAAAGAGTTGAAGAACGATCAGCCGATCATCGCTTTCGCGGACTCCGCCGCCTGGGAGCGCTGGCTGGCCGCGAACCAGTCCAGCGCGACCGGCGTCTGGCTCAAGATCGCGAAAAAGGGTTCGGAAACCACCACGGTCAGCTACGCCGAAGCGGTCGATGTCGCGCTCTGCTACGGGTGGATCGACGGGCAGTCGGGGGCGTACGACGACTCGTTCTGGCTACAGCGCTACACCGCGCGCACACCACGGAGCAAGTGGTCGCAGATCAACCGCGACAAGGTCGCCGCCCTCGTCGAAGCCGGCCGGATGCAGCCCCCCGGGCTCGCGGCGGTCGAGGCCGCGCGCGCTGATGGCCGATGGGCCGCGGCGTACGAACCGCCGAGCAAGGCCACGGTGCCGGCGGACCTGCAGACCGCGCTCGACGCCAACCTCACGGCCGCCGCGGTCTGGGCCGAGCTCGACGGCGCGAACCGGTACGCCGTGCTCTACCGGGTGCAGGATGCCAAGCGACCCGAGACCCGCGCGCGGCGGATCGAGAAGTTCGTCGGAATGCTGAGCCGCGGCGAGAAGATCCACCGCTGACCTCTGCCGGATCCGGCTCCTAGGCTGGTTGGTATGACGGCTCCGAGCACCGTGCAGCTGCTGCTGATCTCCGGCAGCACCCGGCACGGCTCGACCAATACCGCGGCCCTGCGATCCGCTGCAGCCGCACCGCCCGACGGCGTCACCGCTACCGTTTTCGCGGGCTTGGCGGACCTGCCGGCGTTCAACCCGGACCACGACCGCGGTCCGCTGCCGTCCGCCGTCACCGATCTACGACGCCAGCTCGCCGCTGCCGACGCCGTCATCTTCTGCACCCCCGAGTACACCGGAGCGCTGCCCGGCAGCTTCAAGAATCTGCTCGACTGGACCGTCGGCGGCGAGGAGATCTACCGGAAGCCGGTCGCATGGATCAACGTCGCGGCCGAGGGTCGAGGGGTCGGCGCTCATGCGTCCCTGGCCACGGTGTTGGGCTACGTCGGAGCCGAGGTGATCGAGGCAGCCTGCGTGAGCCTCCCCATTCCGCGCGACGCCGTGGGCCCGGACGGATTGATCACCGACGCCGACCTGCGCGCCCGAATTGCACTTGTTCTGGACATCGTGGGCACCTACCACCGCGACCGGCCGATCGAGTGAGAACGCTGGAGGGTTCGGCCTGGCCGGCGATCCCGAACCCGGCGGCGGCCGTCGTGCTGCCGCTGGGGTCGACCGAGCAGCACGGTCACCACCTGCCGTTCGACACCGATACGGCGGTGGCGGGCGAGCTTGCCCGCCGTGTGGTCGCGACCCGGCCGGAGCTGGTCCTGGCGCCGCCGCTGGGCTACGGCGCCAGCGGCGAGCACGAGGGATTCGCAGGCACGCTGTCGATGGG
>JACCXW010000433.1 GCA_013696785.1 Geodermatophilaceae bacterium
CAGGTGACGTTGACGCTGACGTGGGATGCGACGTACACGGTTGACGGCGGGCCGGGTACGCCGGTGCTCGACACCACCACGACGGATAGCCCGCCGACCCCGCTGACGGTGGTCGAGGCGGAGTCGATCCTGGTCGACTCGTTCTGACAGTTCGGTGGTGTCGCGGTCGTTCTCGTCGGTGCTGGAACTCAGACCTTGCGTAGCACCGTGACGACCCGGCCGAGAATCGTGGCATCGTCGCCCGCGATCGGCTCGTAGGCCGGGTTGTGCGGCATCAGCCACACGTGGCCGTCCTTGCGCCGGAACGTCTTGACGGTGGCTTCGCCGTCGAGCATGGCGGCCACGATGTCGCCGTTGTCCGCGACCTGCTGCTGACACACGACGACCCAGTCGCCGTCACAGATCGCCGCGTCGACCATCGAGTCACCGGCCACCTTGAGCAGGAAGAGGGTTCCCTCGCCGACCAGCTCTCGCGGGAGCGGGAAGATCGTCTCCACCGACTGCTCGGCCAGTACCGGTCCGCCGGCGGCAATGCGCCCCACGACCGGTACGTACCTGGGCGTCGGGAATGCGTCTGCGCTGTCGGTGTCGTCGTAGGCCGCGAGCGCGTGCTCCCGTGATGCTGCGTCGCGGTCGGCGGCACCGCGACGGGCCTGCACTTCCTCCGGCGTACGAAGGTCGACGGCACGAGGGCGATTGAGGTCTCGGCGGAGGAATCCCTTGCGCTGCAGCATGGCCAGCTGGTGCGACACGGAGGAGGTTGACGACAGTCCGACCGCGTCCCCGATCTCACGCATGCTCGGTGGGTAACCACGCCGCTCGACCGAATCCCGGATCACTTCGAGGACCAGGCGCTGACGCACGGTCAGCCCGTCGCCGGCCGGAACATCCGGAAACTCCGTCACAACACCCTTGCCCTTGACCCGAGCGGCCACCGGTCCTCCTCCTGCGAGCCTCGGCGTGCGAGGCGTCATCGACTGCGCCGACGCTAGCGCGGCGAGTCGATTGTTTCAAACATGTGTTCGAAGAACACGCCGAACAGTCTCGATTTTGTCGGAGCCTCCTGGTAGACATCGTACAAGCGTTCGATCGAACACCTGTTCGGACGAGTTGACGAAGGTCGCCCCTTCCGGGCGACGAGGAGGCAGCATCATGACCGCTCTGCTCGACACCCCGTTGCCGCAGTTGCACCCACTTGCACGCCCGGTCACTCCGTTGCAAACGGCATCTGTCTCACGCGGGGCAACGTCGCTACGGCCGGCATCCCCGGCTGGCGGGGCGACGTCGTTGTTGCCGCCTGCCGGCCTGCCGTTGCCCTCGAGTCCGCGTCACTTGCCGCCGCGCCACCAGCAGCCGCGCCCGCGCGCCAGAGCTGCGGCCACGGCCGTGTGTGCACCGATCCGCCTGACCGGCGATCGACGTCAGACGCCGCCCGCTACCTCGCCCCGTCCGGCGGCGCTGCGGCTGACTCGCCGCGCAAGGTTGGTCCTCACCCTGTCCACCACACTGAGCCTGCTCGCGATTGTCGCGCTGGCCATGGTCAACGCCGAGCCGACGCGCGGACAGCTGCAGGATGCCCCTGCCAGTGTCGTTGTGCAGACCGGGGACACCCTGTGGCAGATCGCTGTCGAAGTGGCGCCGGCGGAGGACCCGGCGGTCGTGGTCGATCTGTTGCGCTCGGCCAACGAGCTTGACGGATCAGCGCTCCGGCCGGGACAGGTGTTGGTGGTCCCGCGCGGTTGAGCCTGGGGCGCAGACTCCGCCGCCAGACACCGCCCGCCGCCGCCGCTCCAACGCTGACTGCCCTCATTCCGACACGAGTTTCCGCGCGTCGCTTGCGCAAACCCGATGCCTTGTCTACCTTCACAACGCTAGATGTAGTAGTTACACTGGTGTAAGTCATCCACAGGTAGTGGCCGGCGACCCACAGGTGCTGCACAGGTTCTCCCCGGACCTGTCCACAGCCAGGGTGCTACGTCGAAGCGATGAGGAGGTGAGCACGCGGTGCGATGCCCATATTGTCGTTTCGCCGACTCGCGCGTGGTCGACTCCCGCGAGGTGGACGAGGGCCAGACGATCCGGCGCCGGCGGTCATGCCAGGCGTGCGGCCGTCGCTTCACGACGGTCGAGGAGGCCACCCTCGCCGTGATCAAGCGCAGCGGCGTCACCGAACCGTTCAGCCGGGACAAGGTGATCAACGGTGTCCGGCGGGCCTGCCAGGGCCGCCCCGTCGACGAGGATCAGCTGGCCCAGCTGGCCCAGTCGGTCGAAGACGCGGTGCGCGCGAGCGGCGTCGCGGAGGTTCCTGCGCACGAGGTCGGTCTGGCTATCCTCGGCCCGCTGCGGGACCTGGACGAGGTGGCCTACCTCCGCTTCGCCAGCGTCTACCGCTCGTTCGATT
>JACCXW010000443.1 GCA_013696785.1 Geodermatophilaceae bacterium
GGCGAGTGGCCGCCGACGGGCGGCGGCCAGAGCGCTGGCGACCGGCTGCAGCTCGGCCAGTTCGGCGCGGCACTGGTCACAGGTGGACAGGTGGGCACGAACGGCCTCCTCGTCGGCTTGATCGAGATGGCCGAGCACATAGGCGCCGAGCGACTCGCGCAGCGCGCGGTGCGCATCCTCGGTCACAACGTCACCTCCATCTCGTCCAGTACGACTCTCAGTGCTTTCAGTCCGTAGAACACCCTGCTGCGCAACGTGCCCACCGGTATCCCCAATTCGGCTGCGACGTCGTCGTACGGCCGATCCCGCAGGTACGTCTCCGTCAAGGCCTGACGGTGCTCGGCTCCGATCCGCTCCAACGCCTCCTCGACCACCCAGTCATGCACCAGCTGTTCCGAGTGATCGGCGACGGGCTGCCGCGCGTCGTCTGGCTGGTCGGTCAGACCGCGCAGCCATGGACGCGCCCCGACCGCGCGATGATGATCGACCACGACGTTGCGGGCGATGGCGAACAGCCACACCCGCAGGCTGGCCAGTTCAGGATCGAACCGATCAGCTGAACGCCACGCCCGCAAAAAGACTTCCTGCACGATGTCCTGCGACGAGCCTTCGTCTCCGGTGGCGCGCACGGCGTACCGGTACAGCTCGCCGCCGTGAGCGTCGTAGGCCAGTCGCACGTCGGCTTCGCTGGCCAGCGACGGTCGAGCGTCCTTACGGGAGCCTGACCGCACCAGCCGCAGCCCCATCGCCCTCCTTTCCCGGCTCACGGTGATGGGTCCGTGCACTGTGTACGGTGCAACGCCTCGTCGCGTTCACGCCCGCGGCAGGATTCGGTGATAAGCACCCGCACAGGATGTCCGATGCGCGGGCATATCCGTCGGTGAACCGCCCGCGCACAGGCGTCGCCGTCCAGCGGGCCTCGGCCGCGCTAGCTCCTGGCGAGGGCGGCCTCGACGCTGCCCAGGTGGCGCAGCGCCCGGTCGCCACCGTCGGGACGCAGCGAGCACGCGGCTCGTGCGACCTTGGCCAGCCGCTTGTGCGCGCGGTACAGCGCGAGCCGGGCCGGGTCCAGGGGCACGCCGTTGTCCTCGAAGCCGGCCACGGCGGCCGCCTCGATGTCGATCATGGACACCTGCCGGCTGGGCTCGGCGTCCAGCTCAGCGAGGAAGGTCGCGAGATCCAGTTCCGGTTCGCCGAGGGCGAGCCGGTCGAAGTCGATCAGGCCCAGTCGTCGGCTGCCATCCTTGATGCCGTGGTCCAGCCACTGGTGCATGTGCGGCGCTCCGTGTACGGGCATCAGCGGTCGTGGCCTCAGTCCGGCGTGTGCGCGTTCGAGGTCGGCGAGGATGGCGCGGAGTGGCTTGCGGAGGTCCGGCACGGCGGCCGCCGCCCGGCCCGCGGCTCGGCGGCTGCGGGCCAGTTGCTCGCACGGGCCTTCCGTCCGTGAGGGCGCAATCGCAGCGCGGGCGAGCGCGGCGAGTGCTGCCGCGAGCCTGACGGCCACCGCAGCGCCGTTACACCCCAGCACGTCATGAGCGATCGGGCGGCCCGGCACCACGCCGTACCAGGCCGAGTTGGTCTGCTCGTCCCAGCCGTGCGGCTCGGCGACCGCGAACGGCAGGGCGGACCGGACTCCCCAGAGCAGGGCAGCGTCAGCCATCACCGCCGCTCCTCCGGGCGCCACCTTGACGAACCGGGGGCCGCTCGTGGTCTGCCCCCGCAGCGTGCACCGCTTGCCAGGGCGATAACGAACGATGTGGCCCTCGGTCAGCTCGGCCAGCACCGGCCCGAGGCCGGGAAGTGCCGGGTCCGCCGCCGCAGGGCTCACCTCGATCAACAGTTCGCTGCCACTTTGCCCATCGCGTGGCCCCGCAAACCGGACGAAACGGTCGGCCGCGCGACCACCCGATGGGCGAAGTCGTGTCGTGGGTCGTTCCGCGCGAGCCGAGTAGACGTCGACGCGAACGGCAAGGCCGGCCGGATGCGCATAGGCGAGCACTGCCCATGGGCTGCGCCCGGGCCGGAAGCGGCCGTATTCGCGTGCCCATCCCAGCGTCGGCAGGCCGTGCTCGGCGGCCCACTCTGCTACTCGGGCGGGTACCGCCCGGCCCTCAGCCAACGTGGCCAGCCCGTCGGCGTACCGCCTGCGCTCGATCACGGCACTGACCGGGCAAACGCGGCCGCTCGGGTCACCGCGCCGGCTCGGGTGCCATCGCCAGTTCCACAATCGACGTCGCGCGCACGTGCGGATGCCGGGCGAGCAGCGCCACGACCTCCTCGACCCTCGCCAACTCCGCCTGATCGGTGACTGCGTGGTGCAGCATCAGCCCGAGCGGCTCGGCTGCGTCGACGGCCGCGGCGATCCGGGCGGCCAGTTCGTCCGGTGTCCATCGCGCCCCCTTGCGGTGCCCGAACCAGTCCACCGTCACCGGAACCTCGGCCAGCCCCGGCCGCTGCACGGGCGGCGCGCTGGAATCTCGCGACAAGACGCCGAACCCCTGCGTGATCAGAGCATCGGCGATGTCGGGGGTGCAGCGGTTCCACGGTGGCGTGAAGATCGGGTCGCAGAGCTCGCCGAACGCCTCCCGCATCAGCACCCGCCCGGCGGCTATATCGGCCGCCTTCGCCGAGACCTGCCGAGACGGACCGAACTCGTGTTTGCGTTCGGTGCTCTCGTGATTCGCGTGCGCGTAGCCGTGCTGGTGCACCCGCAGCGGCGATCCCACCAGCCGGTCGGTCAGCGCCGCCGTCAGCCCCGGGCGCAGTTCCGTGGGGATCGCCGCGACGTCAACCGCGACGCCGTACCGGTCGAAGACGTCCAGCAGTGCAAACAACCGCTGATCCGCCCACCCGGCATCGTCGTCGCGGAAGAACACCGGACAGGGGTACGGCGACGCGTCCAGCGCCGCCCGGATCGGATCGAGCCATCTCATCCCGTACTCCTGACGCTAGGTTCGTCGATCCGGCCGCTGTGGCGGTCACCTGTAGGGACGCTTCGGACGCCGCCCCCTGCCTTGCATCCCTCGGTCTGGCCGCCATCGCGCTTGGACGTACCGACGCTGGACAGGTCGGCGACGAGCCGTGCGGTCGTCTCGGCGCCGGACAGGTCCAGCCCGGATGCGACCGGGCGCTGCGAGGCGGCAGCGGTCAGCTCCGCAAGCAGCCGGTCGGCGCGCAGCTCGGCGGCAGGGACGGTCCGGACGAGCCCGAGAGCAGCGAGCCGGTCGACCCGCCGGGTCTGCTCGTCCTCGGCGCCCTCGGCGAAGGGCACGATCAAGGCCGGCGTGCCGGCCCGCAGGATGTCCATGGTGGTGTTGTAGCCGCCCTGACTCAGCGACAGCGCCGAGCGACGCATCTCCTGGCAGAGGTCGTCGACCCGCCGTACCGCTTCGAGGGCCGGCGATCCGGCGGCCTGCGCGCGTAGCCATTCCCAGGCCGGATCCGGGAGGAACGGCCCGGCCACCACGGTCGTCGTCAGGCCGGTGCGTTCGGCGAGTTCCCGGTGCACGCCGACCGCGGCGCGCACCAGCGGTTCACCCACCATGCCGCCACCGGAGGAGACGAGCAGGCGGGGCATCCGGTCGATCTGGTCCGACGTCATCGCCGGCGGAGCAACGAAGCCGGTGTAGTGGACGGGGACCTTCAGGGGCGTCGTCGGCGAGAAGGAGTCCTCCAGCCGGGCGAACGCCGGGTCGGAGTGCACCAGGATCGCGTCGAAGTAGCGGTTCGCCCGCTCGCAGACTCGATCGTCGTACGCCGCCTGATCGCGTCGCTGGTTGACCAGGATGTCGCGGAGGCTGCACACCACCCGCGGGCCGCCCGGCCGGGCAGCCGCGTCCAACAGCGGCAGCAGCTCGAACTCGAACTTGCGCCGGCCGAACGGGTACATCTCGATCAGGACGACGTCCGGCGACGTGCGGTCCAGCGCGTCGAGCACCGCCGTGCGTCGCAGCCGCTTGGCTTCCTCGACGCTGAGCGCCGGGTCGTGGCTGATGAGCTTGAACGCCTCATCGTGGCCCAGCGGAGCGAGATTCACGACATCGATGCCTGCGGGGATCTGGGTGCCGGGCGGGAAGCGGCCGCCGTTGAGCAGCACGACGTCGACGGCGCGGGCGAGCGCCGCAGCCAGCCGCAGTGACCGCGCCAGGTGTCCCAGCCCCAAAGAGTGCTGGCAGTAGAACAGCAACCGCTGCCTGCGCTCGCTGGCGCTCGCTCTGTCATGGCGCGCCGCGCGCGCGAGTCGCCTCCGCTCCTCGGAGCCGCCCGGCGGGCAGATCGATGCCCCGGCTGCGGTTCCGTCGCCCGGCCCGCCGAGCAACTCCTGCGATGCTCGGCTCATCCCTTGCTCAGCGTCCGTTCGGCTTCGGCCAGCAGCTCGTCGAGATGCTGGAGGGCGGGCAGGTGCACCCGGTTGACCGCGCGCATCGCCCGCTCGGCGAGCAACGCTGCCGCGGTATGCCAGTGCAGCGCGGAATCCACTGGCGGCGGGCGTACGCCGGCGTACCCGGCCAGGAACGCCGCGGCGAGTTCCGCTGCGGGATGACCCCCGATCAGTTCGTCCTGTCGCAGCCGCGCGAGCAGGCTGCCGATGTCGTTGGCGGCGGCGCCGGTGCCGGCCTGGTCGAGATCGATGAGTCCTATCTGCTGGGCGTCGACCAGAGCGTTCTTGGGGTGGCAGTCGCCGTGCAGCAGAACCGGGCGGTCCGGTGCCGGTACGGCGCCGGCGAGACGAGCGGCCAGCCTGCGGGCGCGCGCCGCGACGTCCGGCCGCGCGAGGCCGACCAGTTCAGCGCTGTGCGTGACCCGAGGCAACGCCAGCCGGGTGAAGGGCTGTAGACCCGCCGCCGGGTGGTCGTCGCCAAGGGCAGCGGGGCCGGCGTCGTGCAGTGCGGCGATCGCCGCACCGAGCCGACGCAATGTTCCGAGCAGGTCTGCGGTGGGCAGATCCGCCCAGCGGACCCCGGGCATCGCCGACAGCAGGAGCAGCTGCCGCTCGTTCGACCAGCAGAGCACGTCGGGTGATTGGACGGTCTCCCCGCGCCCCGCCAACGCGGCGGCAATTCGGCGATACCGACCTGCCAGCTCGGCCACGTCGACGCTGCCCGGCGCGAACACCTTGGCGTAGCCGGCCGTCTTACCGTCGAGTGCCCTCGCCCGCAGCGTGACCGCACGCTCCGGTGCGTACTCGACCGCCTCGCTGCGCTGCCACGACGGGTGCACCGAACCCAACGGGTGCATCAGGTCGGATAGACCGAGCAGCCGGCGGTCATTCGGAAACGTCCACCACACCGCCTCCGATTCCTGGTCCAGCACGACCGGCGGCAGCCCGTCCCCCGGAACGGCCGCGATGACGGCGCGACGGTACGCCGACCCGCCACGGCCGGCTGGGAAGGCGCGGGCAGCCAGCAGGTGCTCGCGGCTTCCGGTGTCCAGCCGGTAGACCACGCGCAGGCTCTCCCCGATCCGATACTTCGCCCGGAGCAGGTTGCAGCTGCGCAGGCTCCCGAGCCCGAGCAGTCCGGGCAGCCTCTCGGCCACGGCGTCGGCGTCCAGCAGCCGGTCACGTTGGGGCAGCTCCGGGTCGGCGGCGAAACCATGCGTTCGTACCGTCGTCAGCACGACGACAGCTCCGGAGCGCAGTCGCTCAGCCGCACGACGTCCGTCCCGTCCGGTCGGCTCACCCGAACCTCGGTTTGGGCGCCGCTGCGTGTCGCGACGACGTCCGCGAGCTCGGTGCCGGGAAGCAACACCGTCACGATGTCCGCGTCGCCCCGCCCGTCGGCACGAACGGCGACGATCGGTGCGGGCAGCTTCACGCCGTACTCGGGGGAGACCCAGCCCCCCGTCAGCGCGACCGCACCGAAACCGGCGGGTACGACGAGCTGGCCGGCCGGTGCACGTACGACGGTCTGCGCGGGTTCGGCGTGCAGCGTCGTACTCCCTTCAGCGTCTGCGCCGAGGTGCCAGTGCGCGGCGTACCGGTGCGGGGTGGCCGCACGCAGCCGGTCGTGCACGATCCAGTAGTCGTTACGGACGAACGCCACGGTCCGGGTGTGTACGGCGTCGTACGCCGGACTGCTGACCCGACCGCAGAGCACGTCCAGACCGGGGCCTGTCCAGCGACCGAGCAGCCGGGCGGTGGACACCTGGCCTCTGGGCTTGCCCGGTCGGTACGGCGTCTGGTCCAGGTCGTCGACACACACGGTGTTGTGCCCGGCGGTGCCCTTGAACCAGTGCCGCAGGCAATTGTCGGCGTAGGTGTAGCGACCCGGATCTACGACGAGCGGCGAGCCCGCGCCGTACAGCTCCACCGACAGCTGGTCGTAGTGCCCGTGCCCGCCGTCGCCGAGCGGCCCGCAGTCGAACACGCCGAACCGCTCCTCGGCATATCCGCGGCCGCGGTCGCCCCAGCCGCTGCGCTGCACGTGGTAACCGCCGACCGGGAAGCTGACCGAGCGGTCGCGGGGCGGCATGCCCGTGGTGCCGCGGCTGGCGGCCCACGCCAGGTCGGGGCGGTCGAGCAGGGCGGCGGCGGTCGCGAGCAGGTCGCGGAAGTCGTCGGGGTCCCCGTCGGACAAGGCAGGGGTGATGCCGTCAGGACGCTGAACGTGCAATGCCACATCACACCCCCGGTGGACCCGGTCCAGCAGCGCGCCCGGCACGGACAGGCCCGCCGCGCGTGCATTGGCGACCGCACCGACCAGCGAGCGGAGCACGATCATGTGGTAGTCCGTGCTGCACTCGCGATGGACGCCGTCGTCCCAGATGTCGGTGCAGGCGTTGTCGGTCAACAACGCGAGGGCTTGCTCAGCGCGGGCGTCGTCGCCTAGCGCCAGGCCCACCAGGAACAGCGAGTACAGCTCGAGCGTGCGGTGGTTGCGTTCGGTGGTGAGGTGCTCGGCGATGTGCAGCGCATCGGCGTCGATGCGGCGCAGCAGCCGATCGGCCAGGCCGGGGCGGAGCCCGTCGTACGCCGGGGCTGTGGCGAAGCCCTGCCAGGCGTAGAGCCAGTTCTGCAGCCTTCGGGCGGTCACGTCCGTGCTGTCGTAGTCGGCCGGTACCTGGTCGCAGAAGGACTCGACGAGGTCCTCCCAGGTGCGGAGAAAGCCCGGCTCACCGGTGTGCACGAAGGCGTGGGCGAGGTCCAGACCCTCGTACAGCTTGACCCACTCGATCCGCCACTCCTCGTCGTCGGCCTGGCCTGCATGCAGCCAGTCCGGGCGGCGTCCGAGGGTCAGGGTCAGCCCAGCGTGGGTGAACCGGCCGGCCCGGGCGGCCTCGGCCACGGCCAGGTCCTGGCGGCGCTGCCCCGTCAGGCATACGACGGAATGCAGCAGGCTGGGCTGCACCGCGGCCGTCATGAGCCTGGCCCGGCGAAAAGCGTGCCCATCCGCTTGGCGAGCAGGTCCCCGTCGAACTCTTCGGCGACGGTGACGGCAGCGGCCCGTCCCAGCTGGTGCAGCAGTTCGCGGTCGGTGGCAAGGCGCAGCAGCGCACCGGCAAGCAGGCACGGGTCCTCCGCAGGCACCAGCAGGCCGTTGCTCCCGTCCCGCACCAGTTCCGGTATCCCGGAGACGGTGGTGGACACGACCGGCAGCCCGGCCGCCATCGCCTCGACCATGACATTGGGGATGCCGTCGCGGTCACCGTCGTCGACCACCCGACAGGCGAGTGCGAAGACATCGCTGCCTCTGTAGAGCTCCAGCAGTTCGCCCTGGCTGAGCGGACCTTTGATCTGAACGACCTCGCCGAGTCCGGCGTCCGCGATCTGCTCGCGCAACGGCGTACCGGCCGGCCCGTCCTCCCCGGCGATAGTCAAAGTCACGTCGAGGCCGCCGTCGCACAGCAGCGCGATCGCCTCGACCAGGACATCGAAGCCCTTTTTGGGGACAAGCCGGCCGACGGCGGTGACTCGCAGCGGACCTGCGACTGACCGGACCGCCGGGTTGGTCTCGCTGACGAGGCGAGCGAAGTCGGCGTTGAGGCCGTGGTAGACGAGCGCTACGTCGGCGCCGGGAGCGATCCGCAGCAGGTGCTCCCGGTTGGCCGCCGTGCACGTGACGACGAAGTCCGCGGCGCGCATCTTGCGGGCCAGCAGTCCCGCCGGGTTCAGCGAGTCGCGATAGATGTCCTTGGCGTGCCCGGTGAAGGAGAACGGCAGCGCGGACAGCATCGAGGCCAGCCACGCGATGGTCGTCGTCCCATGTGCGAAGTGCGCGTGCAGGCGGCCGATCCCGCCGGCCGTGAGCACCCGGTCGGCCAACTCGACGGCCTGCAGGAACTCCTTGACGTAGACCGTGCGCGGCCGCCGGCCCTTCCGCGCCCGGATCGATTGAGCCGCGGCGGCGGCGAACGCGCGGGCGAAGCGCAGCGGGTGCCGGCGAGCCATCCGCGTCAGTGCCGGGCGGTATGCGCCCAGATTGCACCGCAACCACGGCAGCAGCGGCTGACCGGACAGCGGCGTCGTCGGAGGAAGGTACGACGGGATCGCGGCGATCCGATCGACCACCTGGTGATGCGCAGGCTCGTCCGCGGGCTTGACGACGTACAGGCGCGGGCGCAGGCCGAGCTGTTCCAGCCGCCAGATCTCGCTCGCGATGAACAGCTCGGACATTCGCGGGTAGCCCTTGAGGACGTACGCGACGGCGGGTTCAGGCATATGCCCGCCTCAGGGTCGTGATGAAGTGCGTGGTGCATCGCTCCAGGTCGAAGTCCGCCTCCACCCGCTGACGGCCGGCGACTCCCAGCGCGCGACGTCGCTCCGGTGCGTCGATCAGGCCCCGCACGGCCGCCCGGAGCGCCCGGACGTCCCCCGGCCGGACGAGGACCCCCGTCACGCCGTCGCGGACGGCGGTCGGAAGGGCCGACACGTCGCTCGCGATGACCGGGCGGCCACTCGCCATCGCCTCCAGCACGACGTTGGGCAACCCGTCGCGGTCGCCCGCACTGTCCACAATGGACGGCACGACGACGATGTCGGCAGCGGCGTACGCGGCCGGCAGGGTCCGGTGTGTCAGCCGGCCGGCGAACGTGACCCGATCCGCCAGCCCGAGGTCAGCGACCTGTGCCGTCAACTGCCCGCGGAGTACGCCGTCCCCGACGAGGGCGAGGCGAAACGGCCGGTCGACCTGCGCGAGCGCCTGCAACAGGACGTGGAAGCCCTTCTTCTCCACGCACCTGCCCACCGCCAGCAACGACACCGGCTCCGCACCGGGTGGTTCGGTCGCCGGGAACGCGGCCAGGTCGACTCCGTGCCGGACCAGCCGCGCCCGCCCACCGGCCGCCGCAACCTCGCCGGACGCGTCACCGTTGCAGGACACGACCAGCGCGGCCCGGCGTACCCGGTCGGCGAGGTCGGTCCGGGAGACCTTGCGAGCGTCGAGAGCGTGCACGCTGAAGCCGAACGGCATCCCCGTGCGCCGAGCAGCTTCGGCCGCGACCGCGGCCGGCTGGTGTGCGAAGTAGCCGTGGACGGCCGCCGCCCCCGTGTCGGCGGCCCGCCCAGCGACGTACTCCCCCTGCGATCGCACGTCACCGGCCGGCACGAATTCGACGAGCCGGCCGATCCGGTCCGTCGCCGGATGCTGCGGTCCGTCCTCGCCGTTCTTCAGCGCCAGTACGGCGGCCAGCATCCCGGCCTCGTGCAGGGCCGTGAGTTCGTTCAGCGCGAACACCTCGGAGATCCGCGGCCAGCCGGAGAGAACGACCACGATCTTGGGCTCAGAGCTGCTCGACATGCTCACCCTCGAGCCGGTGCCTGGTGTCGAGCACGTAGCGCGCTTGCTCGACGATGAGGTCGTAGTCGAATGCGTCGTGGTCGGTCACGAGCACGACCGCGTCGGCGGCTGCCAGTTCGGCCCGGCAGAGCGTCACCCGGCGGACGTCGTCCCGCTCGTCCTCGACCACGTGCGGGTCGGCGACGGCGACTTCGGCGCCCTGGCGGACGAGCAGGTCGATGAGCGCGGTGGCCGGGGACTCGCGGGCATCACCGGAGTTGCGCTTGTAGGCCAGCCCGAGTACGAGGATCCGCGAGCGGGACATCGCCCGGCCTTGGCGGTTCAGCGCGTGCACGAGCCGGGAGACGACGTAGTCGGGCATGTGGTCGTTGATGTCGTTGGCCAGCTCGACGAAGCGGAAGGATCGGCCGAGGCGCTGCCGCACGGTCCAGGACAGGTAGCTCGGGTCGATCGGCAGGCAGTGCCCGCCGACACCCGGGCCCGGGGTGAAGCGCATGAATCCGAACGGCTTGGTTGCCGCGGCGTCGATCGCCTCCCAGACATCGATGGACAGGTCGGCCGCGACCATCGCCAGCTCGTTGACCAGCGCGACGTTGACGTGGCGGAACGTGTTCTCCAGCAGCTTTGCGAGTTCGGCGGACTTCGTCGAGGACACCGCGACGGTCTCGTCGACGATCGTCCGGTAGAACGCCTCGGTCCTGGCCAGTGAGTGGGCGTCGATGCCGGACACGACCTTGGGTGTCGTCTGCAATGTCCACTGCTGGTTGCCGGGATCGATCCGCTCCGGGCTGTACCCGACGGCGAAGTCGGTTCCGGCACGGAGCGCGGACCCCGCCTCCAGGAGCGGCACGAACACCGCGTCGGTGGTGCCTGGGTACGTCGTCGACTCGAGGACGACGAGGCTGCCCGGTGTGACGAAGGGCGCCAACGTCTGCGCCGCCTGCTCGATGCAGCGCAGGTCCGGTGCCCCTTCCCGCAGCGGGGTCGGGACGGTGACAACGGCGACGTCGAAGCCATCGCAGCTGCCGGGGCTGTCCGTGGCGTGGTAGCGGCCGGTATCCAGCGCCGCGCGCAACGTCGACGCCGATACGTCCTCGACGAAGGACTCACCGGCGGACAGCCGCTTGACCCGGTCGACCGAGGTGTCGAGACCGATGACGTCGTGGCCGGCGGCAACCGCCCGCATCGCAAGCGGCAGTCCGACGTACCCCTGCCCGACGACGACCACCCGGCTCATGACGCGGCCGCCACGAGCTGGACGCCGGCGGCGCGCCGGTCGCGGACCCAGTCAAGGGTTGCGCTCAGGCCGTCGTCGAGCCGGACGGTCGGCACCCATCCAAGCTGCCTGCGCGCCAGCGTCGTGTCCGCCCCGGTGCGCTGGACGTCGCCGATCTGGCTGCCGCCACGGCGTAAGGCGATCGGCTCGCCGCCGATGGCCTCCAACAGTGTGACGATCTCGTTCATCGACGCTTCCTGGCCGCCGCCGATGTTGAGCACCCGAGCCGGCTCGGCGGCGGTGAGCGCGCGGACCGTCGCGTCGACGGCGTCAGCGACGTAGGTGAAGTCCCGCGACTGCGTGCCGTCGCCGGTCAGCCGGAATGCCGGCCCGCCGGCCGCGGTCTCGCACAGCCGTCGGACCGCCATATCCGGGCGCTGCCGCGGTCCGTACACGGTGAAGAAGCGCAGCCCGACCGCCTCCAGGCCGAGGCCGCGATAGATCTCCGCGAGTTTCTCGCAAGTCCATTTAGTGACGCCGTACGGCGAACGCGGCCGCGTCGGCGTCGACTCCTCGCGACATGGGAACGCGGCAGCCTCGCCGTACACCGACGAGGACGAGGCGTAGACGACACGCGGGCAGTCAGCCTCCGCGGCAGCTTCGAGCAGCCGTTGGGTGGCGAGGATGTTGTCGTGGACGTATTGGTCGAAGCCGTCACCAAAACTCCGCCGTACGCCGGGCTGTGCGGCCAGGTGCACGACCAGGGGCGCATCGGCCAGCAGGTTGGCCAACGGCGCGCTCACGAGATCAGCGCGGATGAAGTCGAAGCGTGGCTCGTTCACAAGACCGGCAAGGTTCGCGCGCTTCTCCGCCGGGTCGTAGTAGGAGGTCAGCGCGTCGATCCCGGTGACGTGCCAGCCCTCGCCCACAAGGCGTTCCGACAGGTGACTGCCGATGAAACCGGCGCAACCGGTGATGACGACTCTCATAACGGCGACTGTCCCTGTGGCGAAGAACAGGTGTCCATCAGACCTCAGTCCTAGTACCTCCCGCCGCCGGCTGCGCCCGTTCCGCGGAGGTCGTAGGACCAACGGCCAGCTGTGCTTGGCCTGCCGGTGCACCGACACTGGGACGTCCGTATCACCCTGCGTCGAGGAGGAGCACTGTGGACGCCCTGCCACCCGTGGGCGAGGCTTCGGAGTCCCTCGATGGTGACGGTCATGACCGCCGGCCGGTTTCCATCCGGGGGACACTCGGTGCCCGGCAGCCCAGCGGCCCGCGACCAGTCCCGTCCAGCGCCCGCCGCTGGACACAGTGGTCGGCGAGCGCGGCGATGGCCTGCGTCGGCGCGCTTGTCGTCTATCAGGTGTTGCTGAGCGGCCTGGCCAGCGGCAACGAAGGGCTGCCCGACGGCGGTGCTCCCGTGACGAGCACGCCGGCATCCACCGCAACGCCGGCCGTCGGCGGCGTACCGGCTGACCCGACGTCAAGCGGCTCGACACCCACGGCAGTTCCGACCGGGACCGGCTCACCGGTCACGCCACCGGCGGTCATCCCGTCTGCGGCGAACCGGCCGACGGGTACCCCGCACGACACGAGGGACGACCGCGACGGCGGGGACGACGGCGGGGACGGGGACAACTCCGGGCACGGCTCCGGTAACTCTGGGTCGGGGTCGGGGTCAGGGTCCGACGAGGACAACTCGGGATCCGGCGAGGACAACTCGGGGCCGGGCTCCGACGACTGACCCACCGGCGGGTGCTAGGACCATCGTGCACTGGCGGGCAGGCACCGCCCCCGTGTGACGCTCGGTTCATGGCCCGCTACCTCTTCGCCTCGCACGACGGCTTCGGCCTCGGACACGTCCGCCGGAACACCCTCGTGGCGCGGGCGATCCTGGCGCGCGAGCCCGACGCCGACATCGTGATCGTCACAGGTCTCCCGATGCGCCCGGGTTGGCTGGGTGATTCCCGGCTGAGGGTGGTCGGCGTACCGGCGCTGCTCAAGGACTCCAGTGGCACCTACCGGAACGACCGGCTGACATTCGAGCAGGCCATCGACCAGCGGGCCGGCGCGTTCTCCCGAACCGTGTCGAGGTTTGCACCGGACGTCGTGGTCGTGGACCGCCATCCCTACGGCCTGGCCGGTGAGTTGCGTGGCGGGCTCGAGGCGGCCAAAGCCGCCGGGGCGGCCGTTGTGCTGGGACTACGGGACATCCTCGACCAACCGTCGGTGATCGCGGAGGAGCTGGCCGGACAGGGCTGGGCGGGAGTCCCGGATCTGTTCGACGAGATCTTCGTCTACGGCGACCGCGTGTTGTGCGACCACGAGGAGGAGTACGGCCTCCCGATGCGACCGCGGTACTGCGGCTGGGTGGCAGACCGCAGCGCGACCCGTCGGCGCGACCCTCGACTGCTCGTGGTCACCGGAGGCGGTGGAGGCGACGGCGAGGCCGTGTTCCGACTCGGTGCGCAGTTGGCCACCGCGCTGCGCAGCCTCGACGTCGTGATCGTCGCCGGTCCGTACGCCACCCGGGACATCATCGGGTCGCTGCCCGCCGAGGCGTTGTCCAGCGGCAGGTTGCGGCTGGTCCGCGACGCCCCCGGCTGCGTGGAACTCTTCGCGCGCGCCGCCCGCGTCCTGCAGATGGCCGGGTACAACTCCACGTTCGAAGCACTGGCCGCCGGGCTGCGCCCGGTGCTGGTGCCGCGCCGCAGCCCGCGCCGCGAGCAGGCGATCCGCGCGTCCCGGCTGACCGCCCTCGGCGTCGCCGACATGGTCGACGAGGGCGCTCCCGCCGAGGAGGTCGCCTGGCTGTTGGAGCGATCCCGGCTGCTCCCCAAGGGTGCGTTGGCCGAGGCCGGGATCCGGCTGGACGGTGCCGAGCGCGCAGCGACCGTCATCGGCGAGATGGCGGCGAACATGACCGGTCGCAGCGTGGACGGCAATGTGGCCGGGGACCTCGCCGCGGGGGCGGCCGTCAGATGATCACGTCCATCAGGCGGATCAAGCCGTACGCGTCGCCGTACCGGCGTGCCTTGATCGTGGGAGCTGCCCTGACACTGGTCGGAGTGGCGTTGAGCCTGGCGCTCCCATGGCCGCTGAAGTGGGTGGTCGACGGCGTACTGGCACCGGATCCGACCAACCGTCCCGAGGATCCGGAGCTGATCCTGGTCGTGGCGGTGCTGAGCCTGGTCGCGCTCGTCGTGACGGCCAGTGTCGTCAGCTACTGGGCGGCGAGGCTGCTCAGCGCAGCCGGGCTGCAGATCGCCAACGACCTGCGGGTCGCCGTCGTGTCCCGCCTGAACAGGCAGTCGCTGCGTTTCCACGGCACCCACCGGGTCGGCGATCTGACCGCCCGCGTGACCAGCGACGTCGCCTACACGCAGGACATGCTGGTGCAGATTCTGTCGACGCTGCTGCCGAGCCTGCTGCTGGTCCTGGGCATGTTCGTCGTCATGCTGGTGCTGGACGCGATGTTCACCCTCCTCGCGCTGCTGGCGACTCCGCTGCTGGCGTGGGCGATCCACCGGTCCCGGCTGCAACTGCGGACCGCTGCCCGCCGGGTGCGCAAGGCCGACGGCGAACTCGCGTCGGCGGCAACCGAGAACCTCTCCGCGATCCACCTGGTCCAGGCGTTCACGCTGGAAAGCGACCGGCTGCACCGCTTCTGCGGACTGTCGGGGGTCAGCCTCGACGCCGGCCTCGAGTCAGTGCGGCTGCAGTCGCGGTTCGCGCCGCTCGTCGAACTGTCCAGCGTGATCTCCACCGCCGTCGTGCTCTGGTACGGCGCACTGCAGGTACTCGACGGTGCGCTGACTATCGGCGTACTGCTGGTGTTCCTCAGTTACCTGGGGTCGCTGTACAAGCCCGTCAAGTCGCTGTCGAAGTTGTCGCAGGTGGTCGCCAAGGGGGCGGCAGCGGCTGAACGGATCATCGAGGTGATGGACGCCCCGCTGGACATCGTCGACCGTCCCGGAGCGGTCAGCCGACCCATCCAGGGAAAGATCGAGTTCCGCGGGGTGTCCTTCTCCTACGGTCGCGAGCCGGTGCTCGAGGAGCTGGACTTCACCATCGAGGCCGGGCAGAGCGTCGCCCTCGTCGGACCGACGGGGGCGGGGAAGAGCACGATCGCCGCGCTGATCCCGCGGCTGGTGGAGGTCGACCGCGGACGGGTCCTGATCGACAGCTTGGACGTCCGATCCCACCAGCTGGACTCGCTGCGTCGGCAGGTCGCCACCGTCTTGCAGGACACGCTGCTCCTGGAGGGCACCCTGCGGGACAACATCGTGTGCGGCCAGCGGTTCGCGACCGAACGCGACATCCGGCGGGCGGCTCGGCTGGCCCTCGTCGACGAGTTCTCCGATCGGCTGCCCGAGGGCCTCGACACCCGGATCGGCGAGCGCGGAACCAACCTGTCCGGCGGGCAGCGGCAGCGGGTGGCCATCGCGCGGGCGATCCTGCGCGATGCCCCCATCATCATCCTCGACGAGCCCACGTCCGCACTCGACGCGGGTTCGGAGGAACTGCTGCTGCGAGCACTGGACAACCTGCCCTCGGGGCGGACCCGGCTGGTCATCGCGCACCGGCTGTCCACCGTGCGGGACGCGGATCTGATCCTGGTGCTCGAGCAGGGCCGGATCGTCGAGTCCGGCACCCACGAGACCCTTGTCCGTGAAGGCGGGCTGTACGAACGGCTGACCAGCCTGCAGGCCGGGCACGCCCGCCTGTCGGTCAGCCTGCCGGAGCAGTCCTGATTCTCAAGGCCGCATCGGCTCATCGTTCGCTCTCTAGGCGCGTTGCCTACCATGATCATGAGTGTCAGTTCAGGGGTTGGGCCCGAACCCACACTCATGATCATGGTTAGGCCCTCGCCGGACGGTCTTGTCGCGCTGGCGATTAGTCCCCCGTACGGACGCGCAGAGAGATTGGCGGCATGACGGCGTACTGGATCAACACGTTCCGCTCCGTCCGGGACCCGGAACGGCTCGCGGCGTACATCGAATTGGCCGGTCCGGCGATCCGGGCAGCCGGCGGCCGTTTTCTCGCCCGCGGCGAACCCGCCCGGGTGTTCGAGTCCGGTGTGCCCGAGCGCACCGTCCTGATCGCGTTCGACAGCGTCGAGAGGGCGGTCGCGGCCTATGAGAGCCGGGAGTACGGCGCGGCGTTGGCTGCGCTCGGCGACGGCGCGGACCGTGACCTGCGCATCATCGAAAGCCTCTAGCGCCGGCGGCCCCGGCAGCCGCAAGACCTACGCGCGTCGACGATCATGGGATTTGGCCTTCCCTGACCGGCCGCATCCCATGATCACTGCGGTTGTGGTCTCCGTACTAGGGGAGCGGTCAGTTCAGTACCGCTACTGATGCCCGGCGGACGCCTGCGCTGGCAGCCTGAGGTCTCCGACAAAGGGACATTGATGCGTCGCGGGCCCGATCCGGTCGGAGCCGACCGAGGCGCAGGCACGGATCACCCTGCATCGCGCTGCGGCCGCCTAGCTCGCGCCGGGGGAGTTTCGCACCAGCACCCGGTTGCGCTCGGCGGGATCGGCTCCGCTGCCGCCGGCTTACCTCACGGTGGGCGGTAGCCGGACGATTCTGCGCGCCCGGTCGCTGACCGCTCGATCGGCTGTGACGGCACCTCGATCACGCAAGTCCTGCCCGTCGCTCCGTGGCCTGTGCCGCTCGCGCGGACGTCAGCGGGGTACGCGGCGGTACGGCGACCTGACGGGACTGGGCGACCAGCGTCCCGGAGCTGTCCCAGACCAGGACCTCCTCGTCGCTGAAGCCGCCGCCGATCGACCGTGCACGGGCCTCCACCTGACACCAGCCGGGTGCGGGCGCGGCGCGGATCAGCACTTGCATGGCGACCGTCGGCGCCCAGCCGAACCGGCCCATGGCGAAGGCGACCGGTGGGCAGGCGTCGCAGAACAGCACGAGTCCGAGCGGATCGACCGGGCGGCCGTCGGTGAAGCGCAGCCATAGGTTCAGAAGAGGCGCGGACCCCGGCGTGCCGGTGAGGAATCCCGACGTATCCGGGTC
The DNA here is from genome assembly GCA_013696785.1 of Geodermatophilaceae bacterium. GTDB lineage: Bacteria > Actinomycetota > Actinomycetes > Mycobacteriales > Geodermatophilaceae > JACCTY01. Next base: position 16,992 of record JACCXW010000443.1, read on the forward strand.
GAAGGCGTAGTCGAGGACCCTGGTCAGGCCCGGCGGTGTCGGCCCGGCGCCAGGCATGGCCGTGCGCAGGCAGTCCTCCGGCGCGGCGATCGGCGGCGGGGCGGCGTCGTTCCACACCGGGTCCCCGCCGGTCAGGGTCGCGGCTGTCACCTGCATGTCGACGCTCGGCGAGTCCTGCGCTCCTAGGCTCACACGGGATGAGGAGACGGTGCGCCCCGTCCGCAACGGGTGTACGGACACCACGGTCTCCCCGGCCGGCAGCGGCCGCAGAAACGTCGCCGACACCGCGAGCGGGTCGGGGTGGCCACCGTCGGCCAGCGCCGCGCGTACGCCGAGGGCCATCAGGTAGCCGCCGTTGAGCAGGTTCTCCCCCACCCCCCAGACCGGGTCGAGCGTGGCGGCGTACCGGCCGTTTCCCTGTGCGCGGACGGAGGTGGCCGCGTCGAAAGCGTGCGTCACACCGGGCAGCGTGCCAGGCTCGGAGATATGGACTACACCCACCTCGGCCGTACCGGCCTGCGCGTCAGCCGCCTCTGTCTCGGCACCATGAACTTCGGACCCGAAACCTCCGAGGAGGACTCGCACCAAATCATGGACCGGGCGATCGAGTCCGGAATCAACTTCTTCGACACCGCCAACGTCTACGGCTGGGGCGAGAACAAGGGCCGCACCGAGGAGATCGTCGGCTCCTGGTTCGCACGAGGTGGCGAGCGGCGCGAACGCGTCGTGCTCGCCACCAAGCTGTACGGCGACATGTCCGAATGGCCGAACAACGGCAAGCTGTCGGCGCTCAACATCCGCCGGGCCTGCGACGCGTCGCTGCGCCGGCTCAACACCGATTACATCGATCTGTACCAGTTCCACCATGTGGACCGCGACACCTCGTGGGACGAGATCTGGCAGGCCGTTGAGGTCCTCGTGGCCCAGGGCAAGATCTTGTACGCCGGAAGCTCCAACTTCGCCGGCTGGCACATCGCCGCGGCCAACGAAGCCGCGGCCCGGCGGAACTTCCTGGGCCTGGTGAGCGAACAGTCGATCTACAACCTGCTCACCCGCGACGTGGAGCGGGAAGTGGTCCCGGTCTGCGAGCACTACGGTCTCGGACTGATCCCGTGGAGCCCGTTGCACGGCGGGCTGCTGGCCGGCGTACTGAAGAAAGAGCGCAAGGGCAGCCGGCGCACGAAAGGCCGGGCCAAGGACACCCTCAAGGCCAACCGCAAGGCGATCACGGCGTACGAGGCGTTCTGCGACGAACTCGGGTCGGACCCGGCCGATGTCGGGCTGGCCTGGCTGATGCACCAACCGGTGGTGACCGCGCCGATCGTCGGGCCGCGGACGATCGAGCAGCTCGACAGCGCGATCGGGGCAACCAAGGTGGCCCTGGACGCTGCCGCCCTCGACCGGCTGGATGACATCTTCCCGGGCTACCTCACCGCGCCGGAGGACTACGCCTGGTAGGGCAGCCTCGACGATGCGATCCGCTCGTATCGAGGCTGCGGCCCGAGCTGGCTGCGCACGAGCACGATCTCCTCGACGTTCCAACTCGGGCCCTGATAGCGGCTCAGGCCGGCCAACACCCCGTGATCCGGGCGCTCGGGCCGGCGCCAGCGGGCGACGGTCAGGTGCGCCCGGAACGGACGGGCGTCGGTCTCC
>JACCXW010000455.1 GCA_013696785.1 Geodermatophilaceae bacterium
ATACATCACGTTGCCCTTGGTCCGGCCGACCCTGTTCACCGTCCTGACATTGGGACTGATCGGGGCCTGGCAGGTGTTCGACCAGATCTTCGTCGGCACGCAGGGCGGCCCGGCAAAGACCACCATCACCCCCGCCTACCTGTCCTACACCTCGTCGTTCCTGAACAATCGCTGGGGGCAGGGAGCGGCGGTCGCCTTCATCCTGTTCTTCATCATCGTCGTGCTCACGGTGATCCAGCGGTGGATCCTGCGGGAACGGACAAGGATTCCCAAGCGCAAACGGTGGGTGCCGGTGGACGCGGCGGCCGTAGGGAGCACGAGATGAGCGTCGCCGCGCAGATGCTGCCCGCCCCGGAGACCGAGGACGGGACGGGCGCTGGCGGTCGGCAGCCGATCACATCAGGCGGCGGGCGGCGGGCCATCCTGACCACCCCGCTGACCTATGCCCTGCTCGCTGCCATCGCGATCATCTACATCTTCCCGTTCCTCATTCAGATCGCGACGTCGTTCAAGACCGACGGCGACGCCGCCAACAATCCGGTCTCGCTGATCCCTGAGACGTGGACGTCCGCGACGTACCAGACGCTGTTCGGCGGGGACCTGGACTTCCCGCTGTGGGCGATGAACTCCGTCATTGTGACTGTCTTCGTCACGGCGGGCCGGGTGCTGTTCTGCTCGATGGCCGGCTACGCCCTGGCCCGCTTGCACTTCCGGGGTCGGGGGATCGTGTTCGCCGCCGTGATCGCAGTGATGGCGGTGCCCGGGGTCGTGCTGCTGATCCCGAAGTTCCTCGTGGTCAACCAACTGGGCATCTATGACACCTACGCCGGCATGATCGTCCCGCTGCTCGTGGACGCCGCCAGCATCTTCATCATGAAGAACTTCTTCGAGTCGATCCCGGTAAGCGTGGAGGAGGCCGCCCGGATCGACGGCGCAGGAGTGTTTCGCACGTTCTGGTCGGTGGTGCTCCCGATGGCCCGCCCGGCGGTGATCACGCTGGTGATCCTGGCGTTCCAGGGCTCATGGAACGAACTGTCGCACTTCGTGGTTTCCGCGCAGGACCCGGACCTCTACACGCTGACAAAAGGTGTCGCGACGCTTGCCGCCGGCGGACAGGGCCAGGCTCAGCAGTTCCCATTGAAACTCGGGGCCGCTGCGCTGATGACGATTCCCGTGGCCGTCATGTTCTTCATATTCCAGCGCAAGATCATGAACACCGCCGAGGGGGCCGAGAAGGGCTGACCGCCCCGTCTCGAGCCCGCCCCGACGGTCTATGGGCAGAGGCCGGGGTCAGGGCAGGTCAGGGTCGGCGCCCAGCGACTCCTCCGCCGCCGTACCGGAGGCTCGCTCGTGGCGTTGCGCGGCAGAGCTGATCACCGCCGCCACGGCCTCGTCGACATCGTCGGTGACCGTGATGAGCGCGAGATCGCGTGCGGCCACCTTGCCCTCGGCGAGCAGCGTGTCACGGATCCAGTCGATCAACCCGGACCAGTACCGTGCACCGAGCAGGATGACCGGGAAGCGGGTCACCTTGCCTGTCTGCACCAGCGTCAGCGCTTCGAAGAGCTCGTCCAGCGTGCCGAAACCGCCCGGCAGGATGACGAAGGCCTGGGCGTACTTGACGAACATCGTCTTGCGGGCGAAGAAGTAACGGAAGTTGATCCCGATGTCGACCCACTGGTTCAGGCTCTGCTCGAACGGCAACTCGATGCCCAGTCCGACCGACAGCCCACCGGCCTCCTGCGCACCGCGGTTGGCCGCCTCCATGACGCCCGGCCCCCCACCGGTGATCACGGCGAACCCGGCGTCGGCCAGCCGACCGCCGAGCGCTCGGCCGGCCGCGTAGTCCGGGTGGTCCCTCGGTGTCCGGGCGCTGCCGAAGACACTGACCGCACGGGGCAGTTCGCTCAGCTGGCCGAAGCCCTCGACGAACTCCGACTGGATCCGCAACACCCGCCACGGGTCGGTGTGAACCCAGTCCGAAGGACCTCGGCTGTCGAGCAGTCGTTGATCAGTGGTGCCCGACTGCACCTGATCGCGGCGTAGCAGCACCGGCCCGCGCTGCTTCTCCGGCGTACCGGCGGCTGGTTCGGGGTCCACGGTCACCCACGGAACCTATCTGCGCCGACGACGGTGTGGTCAGGACAGGTAGTCGTTGAGCACGCGCTCGCAGCGCACGATGTCGCTCGTCCGGACGTGCTCCTCCCGTGTGTGCGCCAGATTCGGGTCGCCCGGTCCGTAGTTCACGGCCGGGATCCCGAATGCGGCAAACCGCGACACGTCGGTCCAGCCGTACTTCGCCACCGGCGTCAGGCCGACCGCCTCGACGAAGGCAGCGGCGGCCGGCTCACCGAGCCCGGGCATCGCCCCCGGCGCGGTGTCTGTGACCGCCACGTCGAACCCGCTGAAGACCGCCCGGACATGGTCGGCAGCCTCGCCCTCGGTCCGGTCCGGGGCGAAGCGGAAGTTCACCTCGACCACGCACTCGTCCGGGACGACGTTGCCCGCCACTCCGCCGCTGATGTCCACCGCGTTGAGGCCTTCGCGATACACGCAGCCGTCGATGTCGACGCTGCGCGGCTCGTACGCCGACAGCCGCTGCAGCACCGCGCCCGCACGGTGGATCGCGTTGTCGCCCAACCACGACCTGGCGCTGTGCGCCCGGTGACCGCTCGTCCGGACGGTGCCCCGTAGCGTCCCCTGGCAACCCGCCTCCACCTGACCACTGGTCGGCTCCAGCAGGATCGCGAGGTCGGCGTACAGCCAGTGCCGCAGGTTGCGGGCGACCCGGCCGAGTCCGCTGCGCGCGGACTCCACCTCCTCGTTGTCGTAGAAAATCCAGGTCAGGTCGTACGCCGGATCGCGCAACGTCGCTGCCAGCCGCAACATCACGGCGTCACCGGACTTCATGTCAGATGCGCCACAGCCATGGAGCAGTTCACCGTCCACAGTGGACGGAACGTTGTCGGCGATCGGCACGGTGTCGATGTGTCCGGCCAAGAGCACGCGCTTGTCCCGACCTAGCGCCGTACGGGCCAGTACGGCGTCCCCGTCCCGGAGGACTTCCAGGTGGCCCAGGCCCCGGAGCGCGTTCTCGATCAAGTCGGCCATGGCGGCCTCGTCACCCGACACCGACGGGACATCGATCAGTGCAGCGGTCAGCGCGGGCCCGTCGAGGGACAGATCGAGTGCCTTCACGGGAGCCGAGCGTACGGTGGCCGGGTGGAGGCGACGACGACGAGAGGTGCCTACGGCGCCGGCATCGCCACCGTCACACCGGACCGCACCGTGCTCGACGTGTGGTACCCGGAGCCGGCTCTCGGGACCCCGGCCTATGCCGACCCCGGTACGACGCAACTCGGCGAGCTGGAACTCACCGGGGAGACCACGCCCGAACTGGGCGGGTTGGTCGAGAGCGACGAGGTCCGCGGCGTCGAAATCATCGCGGTCCGCACCGTCCTGCCCGACCTGGCGACACCCCCGCAGGACGCATACGACGTCTACCTGCGGCTGCACCTGCTCTCGCACCGCCTGATCGCCCCGCACGGCTGTTCGCTCGAAGGCGTCTTCGGGCTCCTCACCAACGTCGTGTGGACCAACCACGGGCCGTGCGCGGTCGAGGAGTTCGAGCTGACCCGCGTCCGGCTGCGGGCGGCCAAGGGCCCGGTCACCGTGTTCGGAATCGACAAGTTCCCGCGGATGACGGACTACGTCGTACCGACCGGCGTACGGATCGGCGACGCCGATCGGGTCCGGCTGGGGGCGCACCTGGCCGCGGGAACCACAGTGATGCATGAAGGTTTCGTGAACTACAACGCCGGGACGCTCGGCGCCTCCATGGTGGAGGGCCGGATCAGCGCCGGGGTCGTCGTCGGGGACGGCTCGGACATCGGGGGCAGCGCATCGGTCATGGGCACGCTGTCCGGTGGCGGCAGCCGCGTGATCCGGATCGGCAGGGGCTGCCTGGTCGGGGCGAATGCCGGCATCGGCATCTCCCTCGGCGACGACTGCGTCGTCGAGGCAGGCTGCTACATCACGGCCGGCTCGAAGCTCATGCTCCCCGACGGCGCGGTCGTCAAGGCGGCGGAGCTATCAGGGCACGACGGGCTGCTGTTCCGGCGCAACAGCCTCACCGGCGGCCTCGAAGCGTTGCCACGGTCGGGGAAATGGACCGGACTGAACGCCGACCTGCACACGAACTGACCGGCAGACGGCCATTGAAGCAGTCCCGCGCCGGCGCCTTCATGATCGTGAGTGCAGATTCCGGTGAATCGCCCGAGCTCGCACTCACGATCATGGTTCTCGGCAGCGAGTTACCGTCGGGTGGTGCCCCGCGCCATCGCAGTCGCCGTCGCGCTGCTGCTGGCCGTAGCCGGGTGTGGATCCGGTGACGAGCCGGCTGTGTGCGGGATTCGCGATTCCACGTACACCTTCGCAGCCGAGCAGACCGCGAACGCCGCCACCATCGCCGCCGTCGGTCGCCGACTCGCCGTGCCCGAAGCGGGCATCACGGTCGCACTGGCCACGGCGCTGCAGGAATCCGGCCTACGCAACCTGCCCTACGGCGATCGGGACAGCCAGGGGCTCTTTCAGCAGCGGCCCAGCCAGGGCTGGGGCACGCCGGAGCAGGTGACCGAGCCACGCTATGCCGCCGCGGCGTTCTACGACGCGCTCCTCGCCCTCCCGGACTGGGAGCAGATGCGGCTGACCGAGGCCGCCCAAGCCGTGCAGCGCAGCGCCTTCCCCGAGGCCTACCAGCGGTGGGAGGGCGAAGCGCAGGCCCTGACCACCGCCCTCGGCGGGCAGGTCGCCGGCGTGAGTTGCACGGCGGCTGATCCCGCCGTTGCGGCCGAGGCGGGACTCGCCGTCTTGATCGGGGACGTCGAGACCGACTTCTCAGTGTCGGCGGTGCGCAGCACCGAGTCGACGGCGCGATGGGCGGCCGGCGACGAGCCGTGGGTGCTCGCCGCCTGGCTGGTGGCCAACTCGGAGCGATTCGGCCTGGTTGCCGTGGCGCACGACGGCCGGCGTTGGACCCCGGCGGACGGGTGGTTGTATGAGATCGGTTCCCGCGCCGACGAGGTGGTCGTCGAGCTCGGCTGACCGGCTGACGACGACAGGACGGGGTACGGCGCGGGCATGAGTGACGAGAACTTCGAGACTCCGGTGCGGCTGCAGGTGAACGGGCAGCGGCACGAGCTGACTGTGGACAACCGCACCACACTTCTCGATGCGCTGCGGGAGCAGTTGGCGCTGACGGGCTCCAAGAAGGGTTGTGACCACGGGCAATGCGGGGCCTGCACCGTGCTCGTCGACGGCCGCCGGGTCAACGCCTGCCTCGCTCTCGTCGTCACCTGTGACGGCGTGGACGTCCAGACGATCGAGGGCCTGGCAGACGACGGGGGTTTGCACTCGCTGCAGCAGGCATTCCTCGACCGCGACGGATTCCAGTGCGGGTACTGCACGCCGGGTCAGATCTGCTCCGCCGTGGGCATGCTCGACGAGTTCGACCGGGGCTGGCCGAGTGCCGTGACCACGAGCGAGCAGCCGACGACGCTGGACGCCGCGGAAGTGCGCGAGCGGATGAGCGGCAACCTCTGCCGGTGCGGCGCGTACATGAACATCGTCCCGGCCATTCTGGATGCGGCCCGGACGGCCGGCCGGAGCTCGGTGTGAAGGCATTCCAGTTCTCGCGCGCCGACAGCGCGGCCGGCGCGGTGCGATCCGTGGCGGCGAACCCGCGGGCCATGTTCCTCGGTGGTGGCACGAACCTCGTCGACTTGATGAAGCTCGGCGTCGAGCGACCGGACGAACTCGTCGACATCACCAGGCTCCCGTTCGACCGGGTGCACCTCGACGCGGACGGCACGGTGCGGATCGGTGCGAACGTGCGCAACAGCGACCTCGCCGCCCACCCGGCGGTCCGGACCGGCCTGCCGGTGCTGTCCCAGGCGCTCCTGGCCGGCGCGTCCGGTCAGTTGCGAAACATGGCGACGGTCGGGGGCAACCTGCTCCAGCGAACCCGCTGCGTGTACTTCCAGGACGTGACCAAGCCGTGCAACAAGCGCCGACCCGGAAGTGGCTGTCCGGCCCGGACGGGTCAGCACCGCAACCTGGCCGTCCTCGGCGGTTCGGAGACCTGCATCGCCACCCACCCGTCTGACATGGCGGTGGCACTGGCCGCGCTGGGCGCCCAGGTAGCGGTGACCGGCCCCGACGGCGATCGCGGCATCCCGCTCGAGGAACTGCACCGGCTGCCGGGAGAGCTTCCCGACCAGGACACGACGCTGCGGCACGGTGAGCTGATCACGGGCGTCGCCGTGCCTGCGCTGCCGTTTGCGGAACGATCGGCGTACCGGAAGGTTCGGGACCGGGCCAGCTACGCCTTCGCTGTCGCGTCGGTAGCGGCCGCGCTCGACGTCCACGACGGCCTGGTCCGCGATGTCCGGCTGGCTTTCGGAGCAGTCGCACCCAAACCATGGCGAGCCCACATCGCCGAGGACGCGCTGCGGGGCCGGCCGGCCACAGCCGCGGGCTTCCGCGCGGCCGTCGAGGCGGAACTGGCAGCCGCAGTTGCGTTGCGAGACAACGGATTCAAGATTCCCCTCATCAGCAACATCACCGTCGGCCTCCTCCAGGACCTGGCGGGTGCACGCTCGTGAGCGTCACGGCCACCCGTGCTGTCGGCAGCGCGCTCGGGCGGATCGAAGGGCCGGCCAAGGTGACCGGTGCGGCCAAGTACGCCGGCGAACAGGACGACATCCAGGACGTGGCATACGTGTGGCCGGTGCAGTCGACCATCGCCAAGGGCCGGATTCGCCACATCGACGATGCGCCGATCCGTGACCGCCCGCAGGTGCTCGCCGTACTCACACCGGACAACGCACCCCACCTGCAGCCTCTCGCCGACGCCGAACTCGCTGTGCTGCAGACCCGGAACGTCGCCTACCGCGGCCAGATCGTCGCGGCCGTGGTGGCGCAGACGTTGGAGACGGCGCGAGAGGCAGCCGAGCAGCTCCAGATCGAGTACGACGAGGAGGCTCACGACGTCGAGCTGACCCAGGACCATCAGAGCCTGTACAAGCCCGAGCACGTGAACCCGAGCTTTCCGACCGACACCGAGCAGGGCGAGGTCGACCACGCGCTGGCGACCGCGGCGTTCTCCGTCGACCACACATACGAGACGCCGGCGTTGCACAACAATCCGATGGAACCGCACGCCACCCTGGCGATCTGGCACGGCGACGAGCTGACGCTGTACGACTCCAACCAGGGTGCGTACTCCGTTCAGCAGACCCTCGCCCAGCTGTTCGACCTGGACCCCGCCGCCGTACACGTCATGAGCCAGCACGTCGGAGGAGGGTTCGGCAGCAAAGGGACCGCGCGGGTCAACGCCGTGCTTGCCGCAATGTCCGCGCGGCTCGTCCGGCGACCGGTGAAGCTGGCTCTGCACCGGCACCACCAGTTCGCCGTGGTCGGATACCGGACCCCGACCATCCAGCGGATCAAGCTCGGCGCCGACGCCGACGGTCGGCTCACGGCCATCAGCCACGACGTCGTGGAGCAGACGTCCACGCTGATGGAGTTCGCCGAGCAGACCGCGATCGCCACCCGGATCATGTACGCCGCCCCGAATCGGCGAACGACACATCGCCTCGCGCGCCTCGACATGCCCACGCCCCGGTGGATGCGGGCTCCGGGCGAATGCCCGGGGATGTACGCGCTGGAGTCCGCGATGGACGAGCTGGCGATCGAATGCGACCTGGATCCGCTCGAACTGCGGATCCGCAACGAACCGGCCCGCGATCCTGAGTCCGGCAAGCCTTGGAGCAGCCGCAGCCTGGTCGAGTGCCTGCGTGACGGCGCCGATCGGTTCGGGTGGGCAGGTCGCGATCCGCGTCCGGCGGTCCGCTACGACGGATCCTGGCTGGTCGGCACCGGCGTGGCCGCGTCCACCTACCCGGCGTACGCCGGCCCGGCCACGGCCGCTGCTCGGGCCGAGCGCGACGGCACGTTTGTCGTCCGCATCACCGCCTCCGACATCGGAACCGGAGCCCGTACGGCGCTGACCCAGATCGCCGCCGACGCCCTGCGGGTCGGCACCGACGTCGTCAGAGTCGACATCGGCGACAGCGCCTTCGGTCAGGCCAACATCGCCGGCGGCTCGATGGGCACCGCGTCATGGGGCTGGGCCGTGACCAAAGCGTGCACCGAACTGCGCGAGGAGGTCGGGCGCCACGGCGAGATTCCGGTCGACGGCATCGAGGTGCACGCAGACACGAGCGCAGAGATCGAGGCGCGCACCGGCTACAAGTTCCAGGGCTTCGGGGCGCAGTTCGCCGAGGCCAGGGTGAACGTTGACACCGGTGAGGTGCGGGTGCCGCGGCTGCTCGGCGTCTTCGGGGTCGGCCGCGTCATCAACTCGCGGACCGCCCGATCGCAACTGATCGGCGGCATGACCATGGGATTGTCGATGGCGCTGCACGAGGAGGGTGTGCTCGACCCCGCCTTCGGCGACTACGTCAACCACGATCTCGCCGAATACCACGTCGCGTCATGCGCCGACGTCACCGACATCGCCGCGCACTGGGTCGACGAGCAGGACGATCACGTGAACCCGATGGGCTCCAAGGGCATCGGCGAGATCGGCATCGTCGGCACGGCAGCAGCCGTCGCCAACGCCGTACACCACGCGACCGGCGTACGTGTCCGCGATCTGCCGATCCGCCTGGACAAGCTGCTCGGGCGGCTCCCGACCCGAACCGGCTGACGCCTCAGCCCGGCGAGCCGTCCAGGTGGGCGGTCAACTCGGCAACGAACCGGTCGACAGCCTCGATCGGCGGCGAGTGCCCCACTCCGGGCAGGACGACCTCGCGGTATTGTCCGCCCCGTACGGCGTACTCATCCAGCACCGCCCGGGTCTGCGCGATCATCGGCTGCGGCGCATGGGTCTGCTCGCCAGGCCAGTCCGGTACGACCCCGAGCCGGCCGAGGGTGGCCAGATCGAACATCGAGGCGTCGGACACGATCTGGTCCGCGTCGCCGCGGATCCAGAGCACCGGGGGTTTCGGGTCCACCTGCACGACCGCGGACAGGTCGCAGTGGACCGGTGCCATCGCATTCAGCACGCCACTGGTTCCTGGCGCCGCTCCCGGCCAGTGGTCGCTGGACCGGGCGTCACCGGGATAATTCCCCTCACCGGTCCGCGTCGTGAGCATCGACTCGACGTACACGTCCTCATGTCGGGACTCGAAGCCGGGCGCCACGTAGAAGGCGCGGAACACCGCACGGGGACTCGCCTGGTGCTCCGTTCCGACATCGCCCGCAGCCAACAGCCGGACGAAATCGGGGTTGACCGTACCGGCGCCGGAGCCGGCGCCGTCGGGGCTGGTTCGGGTCCCGGCCGGGCCGGTCGTGCCGCCGAAACCGTACGGCGACAGCGGAGCCACCAGGGTGACCGATCGCAGGGAGCTCGCGTGATCCAGCAGGTGTTGCAGGACGATGCCTCCGCCCATGCTCCACCCCACGAGGTGGACTGAGTCCAGGTCGAGGACTGCCAGCGTGGCGGCGAGGTCGTCGGCGAAGTCGCGCAGCCCGCGGGTGGCGTCCACCGGCAGCGGATCTGTTCCGCCGAAACCGCGCAGGTCGACAGCCAGCGGACGGAAACGGCCGGGCAGAGCCAGCATTGCCTCCTGCCAGAACAGCGCGGAGCTGACATTGCCGTGCACGAGGACGACTGGCTCACCGTGAGCGCGATCCGTGCTGAGCACGTTGACGCCGAGACGCTCGGTGTGGACCAGTCGGGCGGTGATGCCAGGCAGTAGCGAGAGCACCGGGCCGACGCTAGCCGACCGCGTCGCTGAGCCGTCGTACGGCGGAACGCACCCGCTCATCGGTCGCGGTGAGGGCGACCCGCACATGCCGGCTCCCTCGGGGGCCGTAAAAGGCGCCGGGAGCGACCAGGATGCCGAGTTCGGCCAGTGCCGCGACCGAGGCCAAGCAGTCCTCGTCCCGGGTCATCCAGAGGTACAGCCCGCCGGCGGACTGCTCGGTCCGGAACCCCGCGGCCGTCACCGCCGCGGTCAGTGCCACGCGGCGGGCGGCGTACCGGGTTCGCTGGATGTCGGCATGATCGTCGTCGTGCAGCGCGGCAGCCATCGCGGCCTGCACGGGAGCCGGCACCATCATGCCGGCGTGCCGGCGCACCTCGAGCAGCCGGGCGATCAGCGCCGGGTCGCCCGCGACGAGACCGGCCCGGTATCCGGCCATGTTGCTGCGCTTGGACAGCGAGTGCACCGCCAGCAGGTTGGTGTGGTCACCACCGCTGACCGACGCGTGCAACACCGAGACAGGCGTGTCCTCCCAGCCCAGCTCCAGGTAGCACTCGTCGCTGGCCACGATCACATCCCGCTCACGTGCCCAGCCGACGACCTTGCGCAGATGTTCCGCCGGCAGCACCTGCCCGGTCGGATTGGACGGCGAGTTGAGCCACAGCAGGGCGACCCGGCGCGGCCCGATGGCGGTGAGCGAGTCGGCGGCCAGCACGTCGGCGCCGGCCAGCCGCGCGCCGACGTCGTATGTCGGATAGGCCAATTCCGGGATCACGACCAGATCCCCGGGACCGAGACCGAGCAGTCGCGGCAGCCAGGCGATGAACTCCTTGGAGCCGATGGTCGGCAGCACCGCACCCGGGTCCAGTCCCGTCACGTCGTGGCGGCGGGCCAGCCAGCCGACGGCCGCCGCTCGCAGTGCGGGCGTGCCGTGCGTCAGCGGGTACCCGGGACTGTCAGCGGCCGCGGACAGCGCGGTCTGGATGATCGCCGGTACCGGATCGACCGGCGTACCGATGGACAGGTCGACGATGCCGTCGGGGTGGGCCTGCGCGCGGGCGCGGTGCTCGGCGAGGGTGTCCCACGGGTACGTGGGCAGTGCCGGGAGGCGCGGCAACACCGGGTGATTCAGTGCTCGTTCACCTGCGGCGGCAGCGCGGCGACGATCGGGTGGTCCTTGTCGATCTTGCCGGTCTTCGCCGCTCCCCCGGGCGAGCCGAGGTCCTCGAAGAAGTCGACGTTGACGTTGTAGTACTCCTTCCACTTCTCCGGGGTGTCGTCCTCGTAGTAGATCGCCTCCACCGGGCAGACCGGCTCGCAGGCGCCGCAGTCGACGCACTCGTCGGGGTGTATGTAGAGCATCCGGGCGCCCTCGTAGATGCAGTCCACCGGGCATTCCTCGATGCACGCCTTGTCGAGCACGTCTACACACGGCTCGGCGATGACGTACGTCATAGACAACCTCTCAAGTGATCGATCGCGGGTGCCTAGTATCGCGCCTGAGACCGACCGAGCGACACTCAGGGGTACGCGTGGCGTTGACAGCCGATCACATCGGCCACCGCGTCGTCGTACGCCGTCGTGTGACCGTGACCGGGGGCGACGGCGCGGACAACCGCGAGCGCTTCAGCGACGTTCTGGGTGAGTTGGTCGACCTGAGCGAGTCGTCGCTGACGGTCCGCCGACGCGACGGGGAACTCGTCGTCGTCGACCTGGGCCAGGTCACGGCGGCCAAGCCCGTCCCCCCGGCAGCCGTACGACGGCCGTCTGAACGCGAGCTGGAGCGGATTGCCGCGCTCGGCTGGCGTGGGCTGGAGGAGGAGCGGCTGGGTGACTGGCTACTGCGGGCAGGCAACGGCTTCACCGGCCGGGCGAACTCGTTCCTGCCGCTCGGTGACCCGGACAGGCCGATCGGCGACGCGCTGGCGTTCGTCACGCGGTGGTACGGCGCTCGCGGCCTGCCACCCCGATCCCAGGTTCCGCTGCCGCTCGCGCAGGATCTCGACGACGAGCTTGCTGCGGCCGGCTGGCGGGCGTACAACCCGAGCCGATTCCTGGTCAGTTCGCTGGCGGATCTGCTGGCCGCTTGCCCGCCTCGCCCGGATCTGCCGCCCTTGACCCATGAGAGTGTGCCCGGGCCGGAGTGGCTGGCCGGGTACCAGTACCGCGGCCAGCCGCTGCCCGACGGCGCCCTCAGCGTGCTGACCAACGCGGTCGCGCCGACGTTCGCCTCGGTGCGTGACTCGACCGGACTGCTCGGAGTCGCACGAGGCATCGTCGACGAGGGCTGGCTCGGCGCCACCGCGGTCACCGTGACCGAGCCCGCTCGCCGCCGAGGCATCGGCAGTCACCTCATGCGCGGGCTGGCCGAGTGGGCGGCGGGACTCGGCGGAAGCCAGGTCTATCTCCAGGTCGCCGAGGAGAACGTTGCGGCCATCGCGATGTACGACCGGATCGGTTTTCGCACCCACCACCGCTATCACTACCGCATCGGCGAGTCGTAGCAACGCGGTCCGCTGCACGATCGCCGCTGATCCGTCGTGATCGGAAGTGATTGCGGTCTGTCAGCGACCCGAATCTCCTCCAATGACGGGACTTTCTCGAAGGATGGGATGGCTCGGCAGCGCGAGCAGCCGCCCGACAGCGTACGCACCAGCCACCGCCCCCAGGATCAAAAAGGCGATGCCGCGCCCGGTGCCGGTGACGATGACATCGCCTTCGGGGCGTGGCACGGACGCGACGATCACCACCGCGATCCACACCACCAC
>JACCXW010000352.1 GCA_013696785.1 Geodermatophilaceae bacterium
GATGGAGGGCCGCCACGTGCACCCCTCCACCCTCTACCCGGGCGGGGTGGGCACGGTTGCCACCATCCAGCTCTTCTCTGACTACGTGACGCGCCTCATGCGCTACGTGGAGTTCATGAAGCGGGTCGTGCCGATGCACGACGACCTCTTCGACTTCTTCTACGAGGCCCTGCCGGGCTACGAGGAGGTCGGCCTGCGTCGGACCCTGCTCGCTTGCTGGGGCAGCTTCCAGGACCCGGCCGTGTGCAACTTCGAGTACAAGGACATGACGAAGTGGGGCCGGTCGATGTACGTGACACCCGGCATCATCGTCGACGGCAAGCTCGTCACCAACGACCTGGTCGAGATCAACCTCGGCATCCGCATCCTCCTCGGGCACTCGTTCTACGACGACTGGGAGGACCAGGAGATGTTCGTGACGCGGGACCCGCTGGGCAACCCGGTCGACCGCCGCCACCCGTGGAACCAGCACACGATCCCGATGCCGCAGAAGCGCAACTTCGATGACAAGTACAGCTGGACGATGTCGCCGCGCTGGTTCGACGGCACCGACCACCTGGCGCTGGACACCGGCGGTGGCCCGCTCGCCCGGCTCTGGTCGACTGCGCTGTCCGGTCTCGTCGACACCGGCTACGTCAAGGCCACTGGTCACAGCGTGCAGATCAACCTGCCGCGGACGATGACCAAGCCCGAGGCGAGCTACGAGTGGAAGATCCCGCAATGGAGCAACGCGATCGAGCGCAACCGCGCCCGAACCTACTTCCAGGCGTACGCCGCCGCGCAGGCGCTGTACTTCGCCGAGAAGGCCTTCGCTGAGGTGCGGGCCGGGCACACCAAGACGTGGGAGTCCTTCACGGTGCCGGACAACGCGGTCAGCGTCGGCTTCACCGAGGCGGTCCGCGGCGTGCTGAGCCACCACATGGTCATCCGTGACGGCAAGATCGCGAACTACCACCCGTACCCGCCGACGCCCTGGAACGGCAGCGTCCGTGACTCCTACGGCACCCCCGGTCCGTACGAGGACGCCGTCCAGAACACGCCGATCTTCGAGGAGAACCCGCCGGAGACCTTCAAGGGCATCGACATCATGCGGGCGGTTCGCAGCTTCGACCCGTGCCTGCCCTGCGGCGTGCACATGTATCTCGGCAACGGCAAGGTGCTCAACACGATGCACTCGCCGACGATGATGAACCAAGTGTGAGCGCCGACGCACTTTTCGCCGCGGAGGCGCAAGGAGGAAGAGCCGTTGCATCTTTCGCCGCGGAGGCGCAGTGAGCACGGGAACTAAGGACTTCCGTCAAGTCGGCGGCCGGATAGAGGAACTGCTGGGCGGTCTCGCTGAGAACGCCGACGCGCAGAGCCTGCATGCGGCCGAGGAAGCGGTCCGGCTTCTCGTCGAGATGTATGGGGCTGCGCTGGAGACCGTCGTTGACGCTCTCCAGCACAGCGATGGCGGCGATAAAGTGCTGCAGGAGTTGACGGGTGACGATCTGGTCACCAGCCTGCTTATCGTGCACGGCCTGCATCCGGTGCCGCTGATGGACCGGATCAGCGAGGCGCTGGACAGCGTCCGGCCGTATCTCGGTTCGCACGCCGGCGGCGTCGAGGTGATCGGAGTCGACGACGACGGCGTACTGCAGCTTCGGCTGCAGGGCAGCTGCGACGGTTGCTCGTCCTCATCGGAGACGGTGCGGGTGGCGATCGAGAACGCTGTTCTCGCGGCGGCGCCGGAAATCGTCGCCGTCGAGGCCGAAGGCATGGTCGAGAAGCCCAAGAAGACCGAGCTGCTGCAGATCCAGCCCTACCGCTCGGCCGAGCCGGATCCGGAGCCTGCTGACGGCGGTGGTTGGAAGGCGCTCGCCGACCCACCCGTTCTCGGCCGCGGTGAGGTGGCCGGCGTCGACCTCGACGGCGTCGCCGTGCTGCTGATCCGAACCGACACCCAGCGCTACGCCTACCGCAACCGTTGTGCGGCCTGCGCGGCGGCCCTGGACGAGGCCACCATGGACGGCAGCGTCCTGCAGTGCCCGGCCTGCACGGCGCGATTCGACCTCGCGGTGGCAGGTCGTCCCGTGGACGTCACCGGTGCCCAGACCAGCGGTGACCAGCTCGAGCCGTTGCCACTGCTGGCCGATGGCCAGGGCGTCCGGATCGCCGTTCCCGAAGGCGCTATGCGATGAGCCGAGAACGAGTGAGCATCGCAGCGAGGAACGAGCGATGACTTCGCCGCAGCCGCCGACGAGTGGGATCGCCGTGCTCCAGCGGCTGATGTCGCGGCCGAAGCCGGCCGGGGAGAGCTGCGAGATGTGCGGCGAGCCGGTCGGCCCGACGCATTCGCACGTCGTGCGGCTGGATCAGCGCAAGCTCATGTGCACCTGTCGTGGCTGCGCGCTGCTGTTCACCAACTCCGGCGCGGCGCAGGGTCGCTACCGCGCCGTACCGGACCGGGTGGTCTCGGACCCGGACTTCCAGTTCGATCTCACCCGCTGGGACCAGCTGGCGATCCCGGTGGGCCTGGCGTTCCTGTTCACCAACTCCAACCTCGGCCAGACCGTGGCCTTCTACCCGAGCCCGGCCGGTGCCACCGAAAGCGAGCTGAACGCGGAGAGCTGGGCCGAGATCGGCCAGGACACCCCGTTGCTCGCCGAACTCGAGCCCGACGTCGAGGCGCTGCTGCTACGGCGTACGGACGACGGGGTGCTCTGCTATCTCGTGCCGATCGACATCTGCTACGAGCTCGTCGGGCTGGTGCGCACCTACTGGAAGGGTTTCGCCGGCGGCGACGAGGTCTGGGCCGCCGTCGACGAACTATTCGAACGGGTCGCCACACGCAGTCGCCCCTACCCGAGGGGGTAGCGGCGTGGCCGACCTACAGTTCAGCGTCGAGGACATGGTGGCGGAGCGCTACGCACTGACGCCGCTGCTGAACCTGCGGCTGCGGATCACCGAGTCCACCGGTGCCCGGGTGCACGCGATGGCGCTGCGCTGCCAGATCAGGATCGAGCCGTTCCGGCGCAGCTACGACGCTGACGAGGGGGACCGGCTGGCCGATCTGTTCGGCGAGCGGGTGCGCTGGGGAGACACGCTCAAGCCGATGCAGCTGTGCACCGTCGAGTCGATGGTTCCGGGCTTCCGCGGCAGCCTCGACACCACCTTGCAGGTGCCGTGCACGTACGACACCGAGATCGCCTCGGCGAAGTACTTCCACTCACTGCGGGGCGGGGAGATCCCGCTGTTGATGCTCTTCAGTGGCACCGTCTTCGTCGAGGGGGGCAACGGCTTCTTCGTCGAGCAGGTGCCGTGGGACCGCGAGGCGAATTACCGGCTGCCGGTGAAGGTCTGGCGGGACCTGATGGACCTGCACTTCCCCGGTACCGGCTGGCTCACCATGCGGATCGACACGCTGGACCGGCTGCTGCGATTCAAGTCCCAGCGCGGCCTGCCCACGTGGGACGACGCCATGACGATGCTGCTGAAAGAGGCCGGGGAGGAGCCAGATGATCACGACTGACGACGCCTCCGATGAGTCGGCAGTGAGTACCGACGGCGCCCTGCAGGCGGCGCGGCGGCTGGCCGAGACGCTGATCTACGAGGGTTATCTGCTCTATCCCTACCGGGCGTCGGCGCAGAAGAACCAGGTTCGCTGGCAGTGGGGGGTCCTCGCGCCGCCCGGTCCGGCACCCCGGCTGGCCGAATCGTCGTCCTCGCGCGCCGAGTGCATCCTCGAGCCGCGACCCGGCGCCGAATTGACCGTCGAGGTCCGGTTCCTGCAGTTGCAGGCGAGGTCGGTGCAACGCCTCGACGGAACCGAGTTCACGCCAGTCGAGTCGCTCATGGTCGACGGCATGGAGCAGACCACCTGGGAGGAAGGGACGGCGGTGCAGCGGTCGCTGACCGTCAGCTTCGACGATCTGCTGGCCGGCGAGCAGGTGCTTTCCCTGGACGAGGACGGCGGCAGCGACGAGGAGCTTCTGCGTGACGCCGAGGGCGCCGTACGAGGCCGGTTCGTTCGTCAACGGTGGCCACTGCACGGTCGCGTCCGCATCCACGCTGAGCGGTTGCCCGGCCCGTACGGCGCCGTGACGCTGCGCATCGTCACCGAGAACACCAGCGACTGGGACGAGCAGGACGTCGAGCGCCCGCACGTCATGCGATATTCG
This sequence comes from Geodermatophilaceae bacterium, assembly GCA_013696785.1. GTDB lineage: Bacteria > Actinomycetota > Actinomycetes > Mycobacteriales > Geodermatophilaceae > JACCTY01. The sequence goes on from JACCXW010000352.1 coordinate 4,161, forward strand.
CTGCTCGGCGCGCACAGCGTGCTGGCGGTCAGCGACGGTCGGTTCCTGTCGCTGCTCGATCCGCCGGAGTGGGCCAAGCCGGCGGTCGAGCGCTGTGTCAACGAGCGCGTCTGGCCCGTGCTGGTCGGCGAGCCCGGGCGGGAAGTCGTGCTCTGCAGCCCGATCATCCTGTACGACCACCCGGAGATCGCACCGGAAAGCCCCGGCGAGCTGTACGACTCGCTGGAGATCGACGAGATTCTCAGCCTGCGCACGATGACGCTGACCGAGGAGGAGAAGCGGCAGGCCCGGGCCACCGATCCGCGCGCCGCGGCGATCATCGACCGGGTCGATTCGATGCCGCAGGAGATGATCGACAAGCTGCACGGCGCGGTCCGCTACCTGCGCGGGCCCAAGGCCGTCGATCCGGCCGAGTTGATGCCTTGGGATCAGAGCCAGGCGTTGCAGCCGGGCAGCGATGCGGGAATGCCTCCGCTGCAGCGCGGGAGCGATGCGGGAATGCCCTGGTGGGATCCCGGGATGGACGCGTCGGTGTCACCGGAGACCGACACCACCGTCATCGGGGGCGTCCAGGTGGGTCGAGGCTCGAAAGTTCGGCTGATGCCCGGACGGCACCGGCGATCGGACGCGCAAGATGCGTTTCTGGTGGGCCGGTTGGCGACGGTCCAGGCGGTGCTCTTCGACGTGGACGACGCCACCCACCTGGCGGTGACCGTGGACGGCGACCCCGCGGCGGAGATGCAGCAGGCGCACGGCCGGTTCCTGTACTTCCAGCCCGACGAGGTGGAACCCGCCGAGGCACTTCCCGCCGCCGAGGCGGCAGAGGGCACCGCCGAGGCGGCAGACGGCACCGGGGCTGCGCCGTGACCGCGCGCGTGCTCGTCGCCGGGATCGGCAACATCTTCCTCAGCGACGACGGCTTCGGCGTCGAGGTCGTCCGGCGGCTGGCCCAGCGGGAGCTGCCGGCCGACGTCGAGGTCGTCGACATCGGGATCCGCGGTGTGCATCTGGCCTATCAGCTGCTGGACGGCTATGAGGCGTTGCTGATCATCGACGCGGCGCCGCGGGGCGGCACGCCCGGCGACCTCTACTTGATCGAACCCGATCTCGCCTTGATCCCCGAGGACGACGGATCGCTGTTGAACGCGCACGGCATGCAGCCCGACGCCGTGTTGGCACTGATCAAGACCATGGCCCGCGATCAGTCGGAACGGGTCATCGAGCGTGTCCTGGTCGTCGGTTGTGAGCCGGAATGCGTCGACGAGGGCATGGGGTTGAGCGCGCCGGTCGTCGCCGCGGTGGACGCAGCGGTGGACATGGTCCTGCACGCACTCGAGCACGAGCTGCGCGACACCAAGGTGCGGGGGACATGACGGTCAGTCCATCTACCAGGCAAGCCCATTCACAGGAAGGAAGTGCCCACGATGTTCAAGCGTCTGTTCATGCTCGCCGCACTGGCTGGAATCGCCGCCGTGGTGGTCCAATCGGTGCCTGATGTCCAGCGGTACCTGAAGATCCGGTCGATGTGACCGTGGGTCGATCTGACCCCGGGGGGATGAGCTAGGCCGTGCACGAGCTCGGGTTGTGCGAGTCGGTCCTGAACGCCGTGGAAAAGCGCGCGGCGGGCCGGCGGGTCACTGCCCTGCGCGTCAAGATCGGCGTACTGCACCGGGTGTCGCGGGAGGCTTTCGACGCCGCGTTCACGGTGCTGTCCACCGGTTCTGTCGCGCAGGGCGCCGCCGTGGACTACGTCGTGTCGCCCGTGCGAGTGCGTTGTCGGTCCTGCGACGTCGTCGTGGGAGCCGACGACCTGCTGGCCGCCTGCCTGACGTGCGGGGCAGCGGAGTTGGACAGCGAAGGCGGCGACGAGGTGCTGCTGGAATCCCTCGAGCTGGAAGGCGCCACCAAGACCGATTCATCGGGCCTGCCGTCCTAGCGGACAAAGCCCGAACATAGAGAGGAGAGCGCTATGTGCCTTGGCATTCCGGGGGAGATCGTCGAGATTCTCACCGATCGCCCCGATCTGGCGAGGGTGGACGTCTGCGGGGTCAAGCGGGCTATCAACATCGGCCTGCTCGAGGATGAGGAGCTCAGCGCCGGTGACTGGGTGCTGATCCACGTCGGCTTCGCGATGTCGAAGATCGATGAGCGGGAGGCGAAGGCGGCGCTGGAGTTCCTGGAAGGAATCGGTCAGGCGTACGCCGAGGAGCTCGCCGCCCTGTCCGAATCCAACATCACCTAGGGGGACTCCGGTCCATGAGATTCGTCGATGAGTTCCGTGACGCGGACAAGGCGATGGCGCTGTCCGCGCAGATAGCAGCGCTCTGTGAGCCTGGTCGGCACTACAAGTTCATGGAGGTCTGCGGCGGGCACACCCACACCATCTACAAGCACGGACTCGAGGACTACCTGCCCGACACGGTGCAACTCGTCCACGGTCCGGGCTGCCCGGTTTGCGTGATCCCGATGGGCCGGGTCGACGACGCGATCGCGATCGCGGAGGAACCCGGCGTCATCATGACCTCGTTCGGGGACATGATGCGGGTGCCCGGCGGCCGCGGTTCGTTCTTCGACTCCAACGCTGCCGGCGCCGACATCCGGATGGTGTATTCGCCGCTGGACGCGTTGAAGGTCGCCCAGGCAAACCCGAGCAAGTTGGTCGTCTTCATGGCGATCGGCTTCGAGACCACGGCACCGTCCACTGCGATGACGATGCTGC
>JACCXW010000481.1 GCA_013696785.1 Geodermatophilaceae bacterium
CTCCAGCAGCATCTCGGCCATCTCGACGCCGATGTACCCGCCACCCAGTACGACGGCCCGCCGCGGCTTCTCGTCCACCACGGCTTGGCGGATGCTCGTTGCGTCATCGAGTGTCGCGACGCCGTACACGCCGCCGGCGTCCAGACCCGGAACGTCAGGGCGCAGCGGCTGGGCACCGGTCGCGATCATCAGCTGGTCGAAACCGATGGTGGCCTGCGCGCCGGATTCCACCCGGCGGGTGCGCACTTCGCGTCTGTCCAGGTCGATGGCCACCGCCTCCGTGCGCATCCGTACGTCGATGTGCTGCCGGGAGCGGAACTCCGACGGCGTACGGATGATCAGTTCCTCGACCGTGTCCACGATGCCGCCGACGTAGTACGGGATGCCGCAGGCGGAGTACGACGTCCAATTCCCGCGTTCCAGCGCGACGATCTCCAGCTCGTCAGGCCCACGCAGCCGCCGCGCCTGCGACGCGGCCGACATGCCGCCGGCGTCCCCGCCGATCACCACCAGTCTCTTCACAGCGCCACCCTAGGAGGCACCCGCCAGTCAGTCGGTGTCGGCGACCTCTTCGCGGAGCACCCGCTCCTCCTCGTGCGCCTCGTCGTAACGCGGGTCGCTGCGGCGGCGGCGGCGCTCACGCAACAATTCGAACGCGATCGGCAGCACTGACAGGAACACGATCCCGATCGCGATCAGCTCGATGTTGTCGGCGACGAACTCGACCTGCCCGAGGAAATAGCCCAGGACGGTGACGCCGGTCCCCCACAGGATGCCGCCGATCGTGGAGTAGATGGCGTAGCGGCGGAAGTCCATCTTCCCGACTCCGGCCATGACGGTGATGAACGTCCGGACGATCGGGACGAACCGGGCGAGTACGACCGCGCGAGCGCCGTACTTGTCGAAGAAGGCGAATGTCTTGTCGACGTACTCCTGCTTGAACAGCCGGGAGTCGCCACGTTCAAAGATCGGGGGGCCGGCCTTGCGCCCGATCCAGTAACCGACCAGGTTGCCGAGGACGGCAGCCAGCGTGACCAAAAGGCACAGCAGCCACAGCGGGGTGTCCAGGGTGCCGGCGGCGACGAGCAGCCCGGCGACGAACAGCAACGAATCGCCGGGGAAGAAGAAGCCGGCGAGCAGGCCGCACTCGGCAAAGACGATGAGCAGGATGCCGACGAGGGCGAACGAGCCGAGCGACTCGATGATCTTCAGCGGGTCGAGCCAATCCGGCCCCAGCGCGACTGTCGTGGTGGTCACCATCCGAGAGTAGTTGCTCGCTGCGTCAAGATATGGCGTGTGAACCCGGTCGAGGCGCTGCGGCGCATCGCATTCCTGCTGGAGCGCTCGCACGAACCGACCTACCGCGTGCGCGCGTTCCGCACGGCCGCGGACGTCGTGGCCGCCCTGGCGCCGTCGGAACTGTCCCAACGAGCCGCGGCCGGCACGTTGAAGGAACTGCGCGGCGTCGGGGCAGTGACGGCGACGGTCGTCGAGCAAGCCGCACGGGGCGAGCTACCCGCGTACCTGCAGAAACTGCAGGGCGGAGCCGAGCAGCCGGTCACCGCCGGGGGCCAGGGCATGCGGGCGGCGCTGCGCGGGGACTGCCATACGCACTCGAGCTGGTCCGACGGCGGCAGCCCGATCCGGGAGATGGCCGAGGCCGCCCGCGACATCGGACACGAGTACGTCGTACTGACCGACCACTCCCCACGCCTGACGGTCGCCAACGGGCTGACCGCCGAACGGCTGCGGGAGCAGCTCGATGTCGTCGCCGAGCTGAACGAGGAGCTGGCGCCGTTCCGCATTCTCACCGGGATCGAGGTGGACATCCTCGAGGACGGCACGCTGGACCAATCCGGGGACCTGCTCGAGCGACTCGACCTGGTAGTGGCCAGTGTGCATTCGAAGCTGCGGATGGACCGCGAGTACATGACGCGCCGGATGGTTCGCGCCGTCGCGAACCCACACACCGACGTACTAGGACATTGCACGGGTCGGCTGCTGAGCGGCCGGGGGCGGCCGGAGTCGGACTTCGATCACGAGCTCGTCTTCGAGGCGTGTCACCGCTTCGACGTGGCGGTGGAGATCAACAGCCGACCCGAACGGCTCGATCCACCGAAGCGGCTGCTGCGGATGGCCGCCGAGATCGGCTGCCGGTTCAGCATCGACACCGACGCCCACGCGCCGGGTCAGCTGGATTGGCTCCCCTACGGCTGTGCCCGCGCCGAGGAGTGCGACATTCCCGCCGACCACGTGATGAACACCCGGTCGGCGCAGGAGCTACTGAAGTGGACCGCGAGCTAGACGACGACGGCGGAGCGCTGCCTCAGCACGTGCTCGACCAGCTGGATGAGCGTCGACTTGGTGGATTCACGCTGTCTCGCATCGCAAGTGATGATGGGGACACCGGCGTCGATCGACATCGCCTCCCGGACGTCCTCGATCCCGTGCTGCTGGACGTCGTCGAAACAATTCAGGGCCACGAGATAGGGCAGCCCGCGATCCTCGAAGAAGTCCACGGCCGCGAAGGAATCGGCCAGTCTGCGGGTGTCGACCAGAACCACGGCTCCGATCGCACCTCGGACCAGGTCGTCCCACATGAACCAGAACCGCTGCTGACCGGGTGTGCCGAACAGATACAGGATCAGATCCCGGTCGAGAGTCACCCGGCCGAAGTCCATCGCGACCGTCGTCGTGGTCTTGTCGGGGACGTACGCGAGCTCGTCGATCCCCGCACCGGCTTCGGTGAGCACGGCTTCCGTCGTCAGGGGCAGGATCTCCGATACCGAGCCGACGAACGTCGTCTTGCCCGCCCCGAAGCCACCGGCCACCACGATCTTGCCGGAGGTCTGCTGCCGTCCGGCCGGCCCGAACTCAGAGTCGGCGGAGGCCATCGAGCACCCTTTCCAAGAACGCGACATCCGGTTGCCCGGTCCGCTGCGACGCCGTGGGGTGCACGGTCAGCAGGCCCAGCGCCGCCATGTCTCCCACCAGCACCCGGGCCACGCCGAGCGGGATCGACAGCAGGGCCGCCACTTCCGCGACGGAGCGCACGTCCCGGCACAGGGCCGCGATCGACTGGTGCTCCGGTTCGGCCAGGGCGCTCTCGTCGAGACCCAGCCCGCTAGTCGTCACGAGAGCCTCCAGCGCCAGGTCGTAGTCCGATCTCGTCCGCCCCCTGGTCCGGGCGTACGGCCGGACCAGCGACGTCCCTTCCTCGGGATCGACGTTCACCCCGCCGCGCCGTGCCCCGGCGCTCGGCGCAGTTCGGGCGTGAGCAGGTCACCGACTCGCTGGACCAGCAGCGCCATCTCGTAGCCGACGAGACCGATGTCGCAGCCGGGCGCAGCCAGTACGGCGAGCGACGACCCGCCGGGGATCGACATGACGAGCAACGACCCGCGTTCCATGTCCACCACGGTCTGTACAACCTCACCCGCTTCGAAGCACCGGGCAGCACCCTGAGTCAGGCTCAGCAGCCCGGAGGTCACCGCTGCGAGTTGGTCGGCGCGGTCCCGTGGCAACGCGGCCGAGGCGACGAGCAGCAACCCGTCCGCGGACACGACGGTGGCGTGGGCGACACCCGGAACCCTCTCGGCGAAGCTGTTGACGAGCCAGCCGAACTGTTCCGGCCGGGACACCTGATCAGCGGCTGCTGTTGTCATTGCTCATCCCCGTCATTCGGGTCGGCGTCGGTGCCACCGCTGCGGTGCCGGGCCTTCCGACCTTCGCGAACACCGCGCTGGAAGCTACTCAGCCTGCCTCGCACGGCATCGGCGTTTCGCACCGGCCCTTCCGGACCGGCGGTCGACTCGCTACTGGTCACAGGGGTGGCTCGAGCCGCCCCAGGGACAAGAAGCGCGCGCGGACGACGCTTGGGCAAGCCGGCCGCGGTGACATCGGCATGTCCGTTGGGCTGGCGCAGCGCATTCGCCGCGAGCCGCCCCTCCTCGGCCGCCGAGCCCCAGTCGGCCGCATGAGCGCCGCGCTTGTCCCTCGCCGACACCGGCATCGGGACGGGAACTCGGCGCAGGTCACGGAACCACGCCGACGTGATCTCCTCGAAGATCGGGGTGCTCGCATCCCGGCTGTCCGATGGCGTTCTGCTGCCGAACAGCGGGTCGTCGGGCTCGTCGATTGCCGCGCCGAACAATTCGGTCTCGGTCTCGTCGGCCGCGCCCGGTCCGGTCCGCAGCGGATCTCCCTGTAGCGCGGACTCCGGGGACGCACCCGCGACGCCGGTCATCGCGGACCCGCCGGTCACTCCGGTGCTGGTCAGCGCAGCGGGCACCTGCACATGCGCGATCACGCCGGCAATCGTCTCCGATGTGGCCAGCCGCACGCTGATGTCGTGGCGTCCGGCCAGCCGTCCCACGACGAACAGACCCATCTGTCGGGAGACGGAAACGTCCACCCGCGGCGGCTCGGCCAGCCGATGATTGATCGCGGCCAGTGCGTCGGGCTCGAGCCCCACACCGACATCTGCGATCTCGACCCGCAGAGTGCCGTCGGCATCGACGGCACTCGCAACGCTCACGGTGGAGTCCGGAGGCGCGTACGCCGTCGCGTTGTCCAGGAGTTCGGCGATCAGGTGCACGAGGTCGTTGACCACGGGGCCGCTCACCGTCGCGCTGGGAGGCGGCTTCACGACGATCCGCCGGTACTGCTCGATCTCCGAGGCGGCGGCACGCAGGATGTCGAGCACGGGCACCGCCTGGCCGCCGCGGTGTCGCAGATCGGCCCCGGCGAGCACGAGGAGGTTCTCGCTGTTGCGCCTCATCCGCGTGGCGAGGTGATCCAGCCGGAACAGCGCGGCGAGCTGTTCCGGGTCGCGTTCGCCGTCCTCGAGCTGGTCGATGAGCTGCAGCTGGCGTTCGACCAGACCCTGACTGCGGCGGGACAGGTTGACGAAGATGTCGTTGACGTTGGCGCGAAGCTCGGCCTGCTCGCTGGCGAGCCGCACCGCCTCGGTGTGTACGGCGTCGAAGGCGCGGGCCACCTCGCCGATGTCCTCGCGGGTGTCCACAGGAACCGGCATGACGGCCACGTCTGCGCCGCGGTCCCCTGACGTCCGCATCCGTTCCACCACGGCCGGCAGCTGACGCTCGGCAATGTCGAAGGCAGCCAGCCGCAGCGTTCGTAGGGGGTTGAGCACCGAACGGGCCACCAGCAGCAGGAGCAGCAGGGCGAGGAGCACCGCCAAGGCGATGATCACGCCGTCGCGGATCGCGTCGTTGCGGGCCTGGTCGCTGAGCGCCGCGCTCTGGGCGGCCAGTTGCCCGAGCAGGCCGGCTTCCACGTCCCGGACGAGATCGGCGGTCTCGGTCGATGCAGCGTCCCACTGGCCCGGATCGACCAGCTCCGGTGCGCCCGCCCGGGACAGGTTGAGTGTGGCGTTGAGCAGTTCGTCCCGGTCGGTCACCCCGGTGCCGTTCACCGTCGCCCGGTACTGCTGCTCCGCCGAGCTGGGCGCGGCCTCGGTGAAGTCGGTGATCGCCACCGTGAACCGGGTGCTGCTCTGCCGGAGCAGATCAAGTTGAAAGGGCAGCAGGTCGCCGACGAGGCCGGCGGAAAGCAGCACGGCGTGCTGCGTGGAGACCTGCTCCTTCGCGTCGGCGAGTGCATCGACGGCGTCGGCGGTGCCCACCAGCGAAGCATCCGTCCCGGCCAGGGCGAGCCTGCTGAATCGCAGCAGTACGCCGATCCGCTCGCCGTACCGTCCGATTGCGATGTCGCCGACCGCGTTCGGGGCGAGACTCTCGGCCCTGAGCGCATCCAGCCCGGAGAGCTGGCTCAGCACGTCGCGATAGGACTGGGCGGATGCGGACGACAGCTCGTCCGAATCAGCGTCCGTCGCGAGCAGGGTGGCGATCGCGTCGTCCACCACGTGGACCTGGGCGTCGGCGGGGGCACGCTGAGAGGCCCGGTCGGTTGCTATGAAGGCTGCCACGAGATGCCGTTCGTGCTGCAGCTCGTGCGCGACAGCAGCGACCTGTTGGCTGAGTTCGACCTGCCGTTGCAGCGCTCGCAGTTCGCCGGCTTCGGTCACCGATGTACTGACCCGCGCCGCGCCGAGCGCCACCGCCAGGACGAGCGGAATCACGAGCAGGGCGATGAACTTCGCCAACAGCCGCCAGTGCCGCAGTCGCCATCGCCCGCCACCGGGCTGCACCGGACTTGGCGTCATGACCACACCGTCGCTGCCCGTCGCCGGGGCGCCCGCTTCGGCCTGCTCGGACTGTCGCCACCGGTCCCATGTTCTGAACGCGCCAAAGCGACCTCCCTCCAGCGGGGGAGCATACTCTGCGTAGTCGAACACGCGGCCCGTTCTCGAAAGAAGGATTGAGGCGGTTACGGAGGGTGGCGTCGCGTACAGTCCGTGAGATTCGCGGTCAGTCCACCGCGGCCCGCACCCGGCTGACGACGTCCTGGCACGCCGCGTCGACCGAGTCGGAGCCGATCTCCAGCTCGTAGCCAAAGAAGGAGCAGGCGCAGGTCTGCGGGCAGGAGGCCAACTCGGCCCGTTGGCTGTAGATCGCGATACCGAGGGCGACGATCAGGCCGACCACCAGGATCTTCACGATGAACTTGCTGATGAGCAGCAGGACGGCCACCGCCAACAGGACGAGTACGCCCAACACCACCAGCGACGTGGTTTCCATGGTCGACACGTCCAGAGCGCTGAAGTCCATGCCGGCGACCGTACTCAGTCGGGGACCTCACCGGCGCTCCTTGTGAGGCCTTGACAGGACCGGCCACGGTGTACTCAGACCGATGAATGGAGACGCAGATGAATCCCAACCCCAACGCCAACTTGGCCGCCCGCGAGCTGATTGGGTCCTACACCGAGTACGCCGGCGCTCAGCGCGCCGTGGACTTCCTGTCGGACGAGAAGTTCCCGGTGGAGCGCACCGCCATCATCGGATCGGACCTGCGCATGGTCGAACTCGTGTACGGCCGGCTCAACTACGGTCGCGCGGCGATGGCCGGGGCAGCGAGCGGCGCCTGGTTCGGGCTGCTGATCGGCCTGTTCCTCGGATTGTTCGCGCCCGAGGTCGACAGCGTGTTCGGCCTGCTGCTGTGGGGCCTGCTGTTCGGTGCCGTCGCCGGTGCGGCATTCGGGCTGGTCGGGCACGCGCTCACCGGCGGCAGGCGCGACTTCATCTCCCGCCAGCAGCTGACCGCCGCGCGTTACGACGTCGTCGTCGATTCCGCGTTCGCCAACGAAGCTCGGACCGTGCTCGAACGACTCACCTAGCGCGCGTTCACGAAACTTTGCCCCCAGTGCGCCGGGACACGCCGCGCCCGGCGCGGCGTGTCGTCGCGCGCGCGGGGCAAGGTCGAACTCCGGGCCGGGACAAGGTCGAACGGCGACTCACCTAGCCGCCCGAGCCGCCCCACCCCGGCGAGAACTGGGGCGGTCAGATGTCGAGGTCGGCGACGCCGTACGCCGAACGCAGGTCCAGGCCGGCGGCCGTCACAGCAGCCGCGGCCCCGCGGTCGACGATCAGCGCCACGCCGACCACTTCGGCTCCAACCGCGCGAACCGCCTCCACCGCCCCGAGCGGGCTACCTCCGGTGGTCGAGGTGTCCTCGACCACGAGCACCCGCCGGCCGGCGAGGTCAGGCCCCTCGACCCGACGCATCATGCCGTGCGCCTTGCCCTCCTTGCGCACGACGAAGGCGTCCAGCCGCCCGCCGCTGGCATGCAACATCGCCGCGGCGACCGGGTCCGCGCCCAGCGTCGGCCCGCCGACGGAGTCGTAGTCCCAGTCCTCGGTCAGCTCCAGCAGCACCCGGCCGACGAGCGGGGCCGCCTCGTGGTGCAGGGTGATCCGCCGAAGGTCGACGTACCAGTCCGCCTCCTGGCCGCTGGACAGCGTCACCCGTCCGCGTACGACGGCGATCTCCCGAATCAGCTCCAGCAACCGAACGCGATCCGACATGCCGGCAACCATAGAGAAGCGCTGAGTTAGAATCCCGTTCGGACTTCTGCGAGGGGTGAGGATGGACTTCCGGGACACGATCGACGAGGCGGAATTCCGCGCGGGACTCCGTCGCTGGCTGGCCGACACGCTGCCCGCGGACTGGGCGCAGCGCCCGCCGACGTTCGGGCAGCAGCTCGAGGAACGCCGGGCCTGGACCCGCAAGCTGTTCGAGGCCGGGTACGCCGGGTTGACCTGGCCGATCGAGTACGGCGGAGCCGGCCGGCCGTACAGCCACCAGGCGATCTTCCTGGAGGAGGCCGGCCGGGTAGAGGCGCCGGAGCACATCGGGGTGATCGGGCTGGGCATGGCGGGCCCGACGATCAGGATCCACGGCACCGAGGCGCAGAAGAAGCAGCACCTGTCGGCGATCCTGTCCGGCGATACGATCTTCTGCCAGGGCTTCTCCGAACCGGGCACGGGATCCGACCTCGCCAGCGTCAGCACCCGGGCGGAACTGGACGGCGACAGCTACGTCGTCAACGGCCAGAAGGTCTGGTCGTCATGGGCGCACATCGCGGACTACTGCATCCTGCTGACCCGCTCCGACCCGGCCGAACGCGGGCACGGCGGCATGACCTACTTCTTGCTGGACATGCGTACGCCGGGAGTCGAGGTACGGCCGTTACGGCAGATCACCGGGGACCCGGAGTTCAACGAGATCTTCCTGTCCGACGTCCGGGTCCCGGTCGAGGATGTCGTCGACGTGCCGGGCAACGGATGGAACGTCGCCATGACGACGCTGCTCAACGAGCGCGGGACCCTCGGCTTCGCCCTGACGTCCCACCTCGAGGGCAGCCTGCGGCGGCTGGTGCAGACGATCAAGGCCGTTGGCGCGGCCGACGATCCGGTTGTCCGGGACACGGTCGCCAGCCTGTACATCGAACTGGAAGGGCTGCGCTACACCAACTTCCGCTCGCTGACGACGCTCATGAAGACGGGAGCGCCCGGTCCGGAGGGGTCGGTGTCCAAGCTCTGCTGGTCAGAGACGAACCAGCGGCTGACGTCGTTCGCGCTCGAACTCCTCGGTACCGAGGCGCAACTGGACGGCGACGGCAGCCTCTGGGCAGGCTTCTGGCAGTTCCAGCAACTGCGCAGTCGCGGCAACACGATCGAGGCCGGCACCTCCGAGGTGCTCCGCAACATCGTCGCCGAGCGGCTCGTCGGCCTGCCCCGGTCCCGCTGACCCGTCACGCTAGGAGCGTCCACAGTGGACTTTGCATTCTCCGAAGAGCAGGAGATGCTGCGCACGGCCGCCCGATCCTGGCTCAAGGCCCAGTACCCGCCGGATCGCGCGGCGGGTCTGGCCGACAGTGAGCAGGGCTGGGATCCACAGTCCTGGCGCGAGCTGGAAAGACTCGGCTGGCTCGATCCCGACCTGAGCATGCTGGAGTACGCCGTACTGGCCGAGGAGGCCGGCTACGCCCTGTATCCCGGCCCGTGGTGGTCGACCGTGGGGTTGGCCGGTCCCGTACTGGGTCGGCTGCCTAGCACTCCGACGACACTCGCGTGGGCGGACTCGGCTGCCGCGGACCTGCGCTCGGCTGCGATCTCGATGGCAACGACGGCCACGGGCTCCGGCGGGACCTGGACGCTGTCAGGGACCAAGCTGCTGGTCCCGGATCTTGCCATCTCCGAGTCGGTGCTCGTGGTCGCCGCTGCCGAAGGCGGGACCGGCATCTGGCGGTTGGATGTCCCGACCGATGCCGTGCTCCCAGTGTCCACAATGGACAAGACGCGGCGGTTGGCCGAACTCCGCCTGGACTCGGCGGCGGCCGAGCTGATCGTCGAGCCCGGCGCAGCCGGTAACGCGCTGGCCGCGGTACGGCGGCGCTCGGTGGCACTGCTGTCGTGTGAGGCGGTAGGCATCGCCCAGTGGGCCTTGGACACGTCCTCGACGCACGCGAAGGAGCGGCTGCAGTTCGGCCGCCCGATCGGCAGCTATCAAGGGGTCTCCCACCAGATCGCCGATGTGTACACCTCCCTGCAGCTGTCCCGGTCGCTGGCGTACCGGGCGGCATGGGCAGTCGACACCGGCGCCGAGGACGTCGAGGAGGCGGTTACCGTGGCCGCTGTCGCCGCCGGACCCTGCGCCGTACAGGCCTGTGAAAGCGCGATGCAGGTCCTGGGGGGCATCGGGTTCACCTGGGACCATCCGTTGCACCGCTTCTACAAGCGCGCGCAGTGGATCACCGGCTTCGACGGTACGGGTCAGTCGCGGCGAGCCGAGATCGCCGCGGCATTGCTTGACCGCTGATCGGCCGGCTGATCCGGTTCGCACGCCGTGATCATGGGGAACTGCCGGTTCTACTGCCGTGATCATGGGGAACTGCCGTCCAGGGCGGGTCAAATCCCGTGATCATCGGGTGATGGGCGGCGCGATACCGAGATCATTCGTGCCCCGCCCGGACAGCACTGCCACTGCCACCGGACAGCACTGCCACCGGACAGCACTGTGCCCCCGAAGCCGACGGCTCCGGGGGCACAGTCGGTTCACATCAGGCAGCCGGGGGCATGAGCACCTGGTCGATGATGTACACCGTGGCGTTCGCCGTCTGCACGTTGCCGCAGACGACCGTCGCGCCACCGTCGCCGACGGTGAAGTCCTCACCGCTGCCTTCGATGGTCAGCATCGCACCGTTGGCGGTGACGTAGGTACCGGCCAGCTCGTCCGGCGAGAGCCGCATCGGCAGGACGTGGTAGGTCAGAACACTCGACAGCATCGGAACGTCGGCGATGAGTGCGTCCAGGTCGGCCGGCGCGAAGGCATCGAACGCCGTGTTCGCGGGTGCGAACACGGTGGCCTCCGGCAGGGTGTTGAGAGTGTCGACCAGGTCCGCCGCCGTGACGGCGGTGACCAACGTAGACAGCAGCGGGTTGGCGCTGGCTGCGGTCGCGACCGGGTCGTCGGCCATGCCTGCGAAGCTGCCGTCGCCGTCGGCCGGAACGTCGGCACAACCGGGGCCGAAGTTCTCGGCAACCGGCTCCGCGGCGTCGGTGGTCTCGGACTCCGTGGTGGCTTCGGTCTCTTCGGTGGTGGATCCAGCATTGCCGGTATCCGTCGGCTCGTCACTTCCGCAGGCGGCGACCGAGAGGGTCAGTCCGGCCACGGCCGTCAGCATGATGGCGCGCATCTTGATGGTGCTTTTCACTGGTGGTGCTCCTTCCAACATGATTGGCCGGGCGACAGTCGCCCTGAACCTTTTTTCTTCCCTCGCCGTTGGCGAGGAAGTCGGGGGCTCGCTTAAGGCGAGCGGTGTGGTGCGGCTGCTGGTGTCACTGGATGAACACCTGCAGGGTGTGCCAGCCGGAGGCGCCGTTCGGGAACGGTTCGGCCCGCTCCTCGGTCTGCACCTCACCGGCTTGGTCGGTGGCGCGGACGGACAGCGTGTGCTGGCCGGTCTCGGCCCGCCACGGCAGCCGCCACTGCCGCCACATCTCGACATTCGTCTCCGCGGCGAGTTCGGCTTGCTGCCAGTCGCCGCCGTCGATGCGGACCTCGACCTTGGCGATGCCCCGGGTCTGCGCCCAGGCCACCCCCGCGATCATCACGTCGCCGGCCTTGACGCCGACCGACGCAGGTGTGTCTATCCGGGACGCAAGCTTGATCGGTGCGGTCTCGTCCCACTCGCGCTGGACCCAATAGGGGGCGACCTCGCCGAATGTCGTCAGCTCCATGTCGACGACCCACTTCGTGGCCGATACGTAGCCGTACAGCCCGGGGACAAGCATCCGCACCGGGAACCCGTGCTCGGCCGGCAGCGGCTCACCGTTCATTCCGAAGGCCAGCATGGCGTTCTCGGTGCGCAGGCAGTCCTCAGTCGGCGTACCGATGGTGAATCCGTCGACCGCCGTCGTGAGGACCTGATCGGCGCCGTCCTCGACGCCGGCCTCATCGAGCAGGTTTCGCAGCGGTACGCCGATCCAGCGCGCGCTGCCGGCGAGACCGCCGCCAACGGTGTTGGAGACGCAGGTGATCGTGATGTCGCGCTCGATGACGTCATCGCGAGCCATCAGGTCGGCAAGGCTGAACGTCAGCTCGTTCTGTACCCGGCCATGGATGCGAATCGACCAGTCGGTCGGCGACACCTGGGGCACCGTGATGTTTATGTCGACGCGGTAGAAGTCGGCGTTGTCGGTGAACAGCGGCGTCAGGCCGGGCACTTCGGAGGCGAGGTCAGCTCCGGCCGGGACAGCACCAGCGGCGTCGGCAGGTGTCTGGATGTTCAAGGCATCCCTGGCCGCGCTGATGTCGAAGCGGCGCTGGATGAGTGTTCCGGCGCCACCGGTCACGGCGGCGACGCCGGCGGCCACGCCACCGGCGATGAAGAAGCCGCGGCGGTCCATCGACACGCCTTTGCGATCGCGGTGGCCGAGATTCTGCCGGAGGTTGTCCAGCACCCCGCCGGAGGCGACCATGTCCCTGCCGCCGCCCGAGGATTCCGTTGCCGCGCCGTCGTCGTCATCCGTCGTGACGCCCGCTGGTTGCGTCAGCGCAGAGATCATCAACAGCAGTGCCACGATGCCCACGACGGCACCGAGAAGCGACGACAACGTGTCGAGCAGGTCCCCGGTCGGCCGCGTAAAGGCGGCCAGGGCACCGACGGCCCCGAAGAGTCCGATGCCGGCAACGCCTATCCGGCGGTCTCGCAGCGACAGCAGGCCGACCACGATGGCGAAGACCACGATCAAGGCCAGGGTGCCGATGACGAGAGCGATCTTGTCCGACTCGCCGAACGTGCGGATCGCGAAGTCCTTGACCGGCCGCGGGGTGGCGTCGATGGCGGATCCGCCGACGACTACCACGGGGGAGGAGTTCGGTCCGACCAGGCCGGCGATGAGTTCAGCGACGCCGAGGGCCACGGCGGCGGCGAGAATGCCGGCGATCGCGGCGCGCAAGCGCCGCGGCCACGGGTTCCCCGCCCGCTGTGGGGTCTGGGTCCCGGTGTCGATCACACAGGGCATTCGCCACCGGAGAGGCGACGGTTCAGGTGCTGCTGATCACTGTCCGGTCACAATCCGCTCAAGGAACGTTACGAGCAGTCGCTGATTTCAGCCATTGTCATGCTTTGTGGCCCGAAACCAGACGGCCGTCGGCCCGCTCAGCAGCGACGCCACAACCGTGACCGCGACCCCGATGGCGCCGATGGGAAGCAGCAGGGCAACGATCGAGCCACCACCGGCCAGCAGGAACTGCACGCTCAACACGCCCAGCAGGACGCCCAGGCCGATCCCGACGTATCGCGCCCAGAGCTTGCGTTGACGCACGAACCAGCCGGCGACCACCGAAGCCAGACCGATGGCCACGAAGATCGCGGCTACGACAGCAAGGCTGCCGACGAGATCGGAGCGGTTGGGCGCGTCGGTGCCGTCCTCCCGCGCGGCGGTCACCACACCGTCGGCGATGTTCGTCCGGACCACGAACACCAGGACGCCGGACACGACGAGCAGTCCGCCCAGACCCAGCAACAGGGTGGCCGCGAGCCGCACCTGCTGCGGCGGCGCGTCCGGCGCGGGATCGACCGTCACGACCGAGACGGGTGAGTTGACGAGTCACGCTCGAAGAAGTCGCCGACCGCGGCCTGCATCAGCAGGGCGACGACGCCGACCGACGCGCCCAGCAGCGCCACCGCCAGCAACCCGGCGCCGGCGAGGGCACCCAGGCCGGCGAAGAGGATCACGAAGCCGGCCGCGACGAAGTCGAGCACCCGGGCCCACTGGCGTCCCCGGCGGATGTGGATGCCTGCCAGGACGAGCAACCCGCCGAGGACGAGGAGCAACGCCGCGGCGACGACCAGGAGGGTGCTCACCTGCTCTGGCGGCAGCATCGAGCCCACATCTTCCTGGGCGGCCGCCCGCAGGTCGTCGCGATAGAGCACGGCTACGAGGGCGTTGACGAGGAGTACCGCGCCCAGCGCGATCGACAGGGCGCTGGCGATGCGAACCTCCCGCGGGATCGGTGTCGGGTCGGTCCAGTGCCTGCGCTCTACCACCAGGAGAACCTACCGGCCTGCCGCCTGTCGCCCGGTGTCCGTCACGGCAAGCCCTAGGGTGAGGGCGAGGCGCTGCGACCAGCGCCGCAAGCGAAGGAGCGTGCCATGAGCCAGGATTCGGATCCGCGGAACCGGCGTCCCGACGGGCAGCCGCCGTCGCTGCACAAAGGACCGGAGCAGTATCCGCAGGCTCCCATGCCGGGCCAGTACCCGCAGTCCGGGGAGTACCCGTCAGCGCCCGGCCCCGTCGGTTACGGTCCGGGGTCCGGACAGGGCGGTCCGCCGCAGAAGCCGAAGAACGGGCTCGGGGTCGCCGCGCTCGTACTGGGCATCCTGTCAATTCCCCTGGGCTTCTTCTTCTTCCCGGTGGGGATCCTGATCGGGTTGTTGGCTGTCATCCTCGGAGCGGTCGGCTACGGCCGGGCGAGGAAGGGCCGGGCCACGAACGGCGGGCTTGCACTGACCGGCCTCATCACAGGGATCATCGGCATGGTCATCGGAATCCTGATCGCGGCGGTGTACGTGCCGGCCTACCTCGACTGTGCTGATCGGCTCGGCAGCGATGCGACGGTCTCTGAGATTACCAACTGCACCGCGGACGAACTGGCGAACTGACTCGCCGCTCAGGCCACGACCACCCGCACCGAATGCCAGCCTGAGGCGGCATTGGGGTAAGGCGGATAGCTGTTCTCGCTCTGAGTACGGCCCATGCCGTCGACGGCGCGCACGGTGAGTACGTGCTCCCCCGTGTCCGCCTCCCACGGCAGGTACCACTGTCGCCAGAGCTGGGTGTTCGTGGAAGGGGACAGCCGGGCCTGCTCCCAGGGCCGGTCGTCGATGCGCACCTCGACTGTGCTGATGCCATCGGAGCCGCTGTGCGCGACGCCGGCAATGGCGGCGGCGCCGGCGACGAGGCCACGGTCGGGGCGGGGCACGTCGATTCGGGAGAACGTCTGGATCGGGGCGATCGCGTCCCAGCCACGTTGGATCCAATACGCATCGGACACGGCGAACGTGGTCAGTTCCATGTCGACGATCCACTTCGTCGCCGAGACATAGCCATACAGACCCGGCACGATCATCCGGACGGGGAAGCCGTGCTCGAGCGGTAGCGGTTCGCCGTTCATTGCCACCGCCAACATGGCGTTGGGAGTGCGCTGGCAGTCCAGCGTCGGCGTCGCGCATGTCCAGCCGTCGATGGAACGGGTCAGCACCTGATCCGCGCCGGCTTCGACGCCCGCTTCCTCGAGCAGGCGGGCCAGCGGTACGCCGACCCAGTGCGCACCGCCGGCCAGCGGGCCGCCGACCTCGTTGGACACGCAGGCCAGCGTGATATCGGCTTCGATCAGGTCGCCGCGGCCGGCCAGGTCGTCGAAGGACAGGCGCAGCTCACGGTCTACCCGGCCGTGGATGCGCAGCGACCAGCCGGCCGGGTCGATCTGGGGCACCCGCAGAGCGGTGTCGATCCGGTAGAACTCGCCGTTGGGTGTCAGCGGCGGGCTGAGTCCCTCGATGTCGGCGAAGCCGGTGGGGGCTGCCCCGGGGGCCTCCGTGGGGTCGGCTGCGGCCACGGGGACGAGCAACCGCTCGCGCGCCGCGGCGACGTCCCGCGTGCGCCGCACGAGGGTTCCGGCGCCGGCCGCCACCATGGCGACCCCGGCGGCGGCTCCCGCCGCGAGGACGAACCGGCGGCGTTCGATCTCGCGCTGGGCGGCTTGGCCAGGCGTCAGCCGCACCGTCTCGTCAAGCGGTGCGGGCAGCAGGCGCAGGAGGAAAACCAGTGCGGCGATCCCCGCCACCGCCGCCAGCACCGAAGGAATGGCCGCGAACGTGCCGGCAGCCGGGCGGCTCACGGCGGCAACGACGTCGACGACTCCCAGCACGACCAGTCCCGCGACGCCCACCCCCCTGCGACGAGCGGCGAGCACTCCGAGCGCCGCAGCGCAGGCAGCGATGACGAGGAGCAGGCCGAGCAGCAGCGCGAGCTTGTCGTTGCTGCCGAACGTGCTGATCGCGAATTCGGTTGTCGCGCGAGGGCTCAGATCGATCGCAGCCGCCCCGACCGCCAGAACCGGCGAGGAATCCTTCCCGATCAGCCCGGCGGCCAGCTCGCCGGTGCCCAGCGCAGCTGCTCCTGCGCACAGCCCGGCGATCGCGGCCCGCACCGCGCCGGTCGACGTAGGAGCGGCGGGGGACATGGCGCAAGTGTGCGCCGAGGGTCGCCGCGGCTCGGACGTCTTCGCGTTACCGATGCCTTACCGTTCCGCCGGTGCTATTCGTTTGGACCCGCGTTGAGTCGTTGCCGAAACTCCGGCACCCAGTCCCCCACGGGCTCGGTGGACTCGATCAACCAGGTCGCGCCGGCGTCGGCGTACTCCTGGGCCGGCACGCCTGGTGCCCACGGTGCCACGACGTCCCAGCCGGGGCGAATGTGGGCGCCGACGTACCCGGACAGCTGGTCCGGCAGCAGGTGATCCAGCCCGATTGGCACGATCCCGTCCCACCGCAGGGCGCGGCGCAGCGGGGGTTGATTGGGGACGACACCCGCGACCCAGATCGGCGGGCGCGGCTGTTGGATCGGGCGCGGAGCCAGCGTGCTGTCCACCTGGAAGTGGGTGCCGCGGTGCTCGACGTGCTCTCCGCGCAGGAGACCGTCCAGGACCTCGAGCCCCTCGTCTAGCAGAACCGCACGATCGCGGGCGCCGTCCGGTTCGCCGAAGGCGGCGAAGTCCGACTCCGGTGTCTCCCCCAGCCCGACGCCGAGCACGGCCCGGCCGGCACTGAGGTGGTCCAGCGTGATCAACTCCTTGGCGACCTGCCAGGGCCGTCGGCGGGACAGCGGCGTCACCAGCGTTCCGATGGCCACCCGGGCGGTCGAGCGGGCAATCGCACCGAGCAGGACCCACGCATTGTGCACGTCGTAGAGCTCGCCCGGTCGCCACTGCAGGTGGTCCCAGAGGAACACGCCGTCCCAGCCGGCTTCCTCGGCCTCGACGGCCAGATCGACGACGGTACGAGGGTGCGTGAATGGCGGGATGTTGATCGCAAAACGCATGGCCGGGACCGTACGCCGCAGCACCGACGGCCGGTCTCAGTCGGCCATACGGGCGGCCAGCTGGGTGCGGTTGGAGATCTCCAGCTTGCGGAAGACCCGACTGAGGTGGAACTCCACTGTGCGCAGGGACAGGAACAGGCTTCCGGCGATCTCACGGTTGCGCAGTCCTCCGGCCACGAGTTCTGCGATCTGCAACTCCTGCGGGGTGAGCGCCGCGGACACCGGTGCGCCGGTCGAGGCGCGGAGCGAACCACCGCAGGCCACGAGCTCGGCCTGCGTGCGGGCCACCCACGGGCCCGCCTCCAACGACCGGAACACATCGAGGCAGCGCACCAAGCGCGTCCTGGCGTCCACCCTCCGGCGGTCTCGGCGCAGCCGCTCGCCATGACACAGCAAGGTCCGGGCCGCGTGGAAGCGCAGACCCACCGCCTCGTCCAAGGCCACCGAGGCGTCGAAGCCCTCGTCGTAGTCACCCCGCGCGGCGAGCAGGGCCTGTAGCCGCAGCGCCCGAGCCCGCGGCGGTGGCGGCGAGCCGGGCCCGACATGGGCCAAGAACGGCCCGGCGACGCGCTCCGCGTCCTCGCGTCGGCCCTGCCGGAGGTAGGCCTCCGCTAGGTCGGGCGCCGGGAGGTAGAAGGGCTCCGTGATACCGGCCGCGATGGCGGTAGCGGAGGCTGACTCAAGCCGCCGGACGGCCGAGTCCAACCGCTGGTGCCCGAGATCGAGCAGCCCCTCACACCGGTCGGCGAGAACGCTCAGGTCGGCGCGGTCGAGGGCCTCCGCCAGCACTCGCAGCCTCACGCAGGCGGCGCGGCAGGGCTCGTCGTGGCCCCGGGCGGAGTCGATGTTGGCATGGACGAGCAGCGCCTCGGCGAACCAGCGGGCGCGAAGGCCTCGTCGATCAGCTGCAGCACCGAGGTCGCCTTCGAGTAGGCGGAGTTCCACCGGCCCAGAACGAATTCGCAGAACGCCAAGCGCG
>JACCXW010000487.1 GCA_013696785.1 Geodermatophilaceae bacterium
GTGGTGGGCGGTCCGACCCGACTCGGCGAGCGCGTGGATCTCGACCACGCCGCAGACCACCTCTTCGGCATCTGCCTGGTGAACGACTGGTCGGCCCGGGACATCCAGGCCTGGGAGTACGTGCCGCTGGGGCCGTTCCTCGGCAAGTCGTTCGCGACGTCGGTCTCGCCGTGGGTCATGCCGCTGGCGGCGCTCGAGGCCGCCCGGGTGCCTGGTCCGGCGCAGGACCCGCCGCCGTTGGAGTACCTCGTCGACGCCGACCCGTGGGCGCTTGACCTCGCGATCCAGGTGGAGTGGAACAGCACCGTCGTGAGCCGACCGCCGTTCGCGTCGATGTACTGGACCCCGGGCCAGCAGCTCGCGCACCTGACGGTGAACGGCGCCTCGCTGCGCACGGGCGACCTGTTCGCGTCCGGGACCGTCTCCGGGCCGGAGCGGGAGCAGCGCGGATCGTTCCTCGAACTGTCCTGGGGCGGGACGGAGCAGGTGCTGATCGGCGGTGACGAGACGCGGACCTTCCTCGAGGACGGCGACACGGTCACCCTGCGGGCGACCGCCCCGGGCGCGGAGGGCACCCGAATCGGTTTCGGCCCGCTCACCGGCACGGTCCTCCCGGCCCGCTGACTCAACTTATTCAGCAGAGCGCGGCAGCGACATCGACGGCAGCCGCGACGACCGCCGACCCGATGACGCGGCTGTCCAGCGCGGTCAGCGCGACCACACCGACGCTGGCCTCCAGCCGCGGCACAACCCGCACCGGCGCGGCGACCCCGTGAGCGCCGGGCTCCAGCTCCCCGGCCGACGTGACGTAGTCGACCGCCTGTGCCGCCCGCCGGCGGGAGCAGCGGCTGCACGCGCTGGGCGAGTTCCAGGATGCCGAGACCCAGCCGGAAGCGCTCGCCGGGCTCACGCCGCACCAGTGCGTGCTCCGCCAGAGAGGCAAGCAGCCGCGAC
The DNA here is from genome assembly GCA_013696785.1 of Geodermatophilaceae bacterium. Taxonomy (GTDB): domain Bacteria; phylum Actinomycetota; class Actinomycetes; order Mycobacteriales; family Geodermatophilaceae; genus JACCTY01. The sequence continues at coordinate 955 of JACCXW010000487.1, forward strand.
ACCACCGGCCGGGTGAGCGCCAGCTCCGCCGCGATCTCATTGACCGATAGCGACCCGGATTCGCGAGCAAGCAGCCGCACGACGCGCAGGCCCCGGTCCAGCGACTGCGAACTCTCGGCGGCCACCAACGAACAGTAGGGCGGCGTGGCAACGATGTGGCCTGGCCATTCGACCGGGCTGCCGTAGCGTCCGCGGCATGGCTGCCACCTCCCCTGATAGACGGGAGACGGTGTATCTCGTCCCCCACACACACTGGGACCGGGAGTGGTACGAGCCGTTCCAGCGGTTCCGGTTGCGCCTGGTCGATCTCCTCGACGACGTGCTCGCCCGCGCCGAAGGTGATCCAGACTTCTGCTTCACCCTGGACGGTCAGATGGCCGCCGTGGACGATCACCTCGACGTCCGCCCCGAGGACGCCGCCCGGGTGACCGCGCTCGTCGAGAGCGGTCAACTGGCCGTGGGTCCGTGGGAGATCCTGCTTGATGAGTTCCTGTGCTCGGGCGAGGCGATCGTCCGCAACCTGGAACGCGGACTCGCCCGAGCTGCAGCGTTCGGTACGCCGATGCAAGTCGGCTACCTGCCCGACATGTTCGGGCACTGCGCGCAGATGCCTCAGATCCTTGCTGGTGCAGGCATGTCCCAGGCCTGCCTGTGGCGCGGTGTCCCATCCACAGTGGACAGTCACAGCTTCCGGTGGGAGGCGCCGGACGGTACGCCGGTGCGCTGTGAATACCTGCCGCACGGCTACGGCAATGCGGCGTACCTGCTCTCCGACGAGCAGCGGCTGGACGCACGGGCAGCAGAGTTCGTCTCCCGGATTAGACCCTGGTACGACGACGACCCGATTCTCGCCATGTTCGGCACCGACCATTCCGCGCCGCTGCCCGCGCTGATGGCCCGGGTGCGCTCGCTCGCCGGCGCACCCGTGCAGCTGCAGGTCTGCACACTGGTCGACTATTTGGCGCTGTTGGGAGCAGGCAGCGATGGACTCCCGGTGGTTCGAGGCGAACTGCGCAGCCACGCCCGCGCCAACATCCTGCCCGGTGTGATCTCGGTGCGCGTCCACCTGAAGCAGGCGATGGCGCGGGCCGAGCGGATGGTCGAGCGGTACGCCGAACCCTGGGCGGCGCTGTGGTCACCGGCGGACCAGTGGCCGGCCGGTTTCCTGGACATGGCCTGGCGCCGGATCGTGGCCTCGAGCTGCCACGACTCGGTGACCGGCTGCGGCGTCGACGAGACCGCCGTCCAGGTCGCCGCTCGCATCGCCGAGGCCGAGCAGCTCGGACAGGCGGTCCGGGACCGGGTGGTCAGCCGGCTGGCACTCGACGTCCCGAGCGACGGCGTACTCGTCCTCAATCCCAGTCCCGCCGGTCGATCCGGGCTCGTGACGGTTGCTGTCCCGGAACTCGTCTCACTGCAACTTCCGGACGGTCGGCTGCTACCCGTCCAGCGGTTGGGTGACGAGGAACGGATCCTGTACGACGCCGAGTTCGCAGGCGGGGACCTGCGCGAAGCGATCCTGCGGCGCAGCTTCGGCCAGCAGCTGTTCGACCGCCGGATCCAGACGGTCGAGCGGGACGGCCAGACCGTGACGTTCCAGGTCGGTCGGATCGGCGACCCGACGTTCGACGTCGAGGCCGTCGCCGACAACCTGCACTCGGTGGCCGCACCCACGGATCGGCCATGGCGGCTTCGGATCTTGGCGGAGCCACTGACGTCGGTGCTCGTCGACGTCCCAGTAGATGCTCTCGGCTGGACCACCCTGCGCCCGTCGCCCTCCGCCCCCCAGCCGCCCGACCACCCCGTCCGGGCCGACGAATGGAGCCTGGACAACGGGTTCGTGCACGTGCTCGTGGCTTCGGACGGCACGCTCTCGCTCACCGGCCGGGGCGGGACGGTGCTCGCCGGAGTGGGCCGGCTGGTCGACGGCGGTGACGCCGGAGACACCTACAACTACGCGCCCCCGGCGCAGGATCGGACCGTCGATGTCCCTGAGTCGGTGCATGTGTCGGCGGCCGAGACCGGGCCGCTGCTGGCGGCACTGATCGTTGACCGGACGTATGCCTGGCCGCTCGGTCTCACCCCCGATCGCGCGAGCCGGACGCCTGAGACCGTGCCGGTGCACACGTCGATGCGGGTCGAGGTCCGTGCCGGCGAACCGTTCGTCCGGCTTACGGTCGATCTCCGCAATCCCAGCGACGACCACCGGCTGCGACTGCACATCCCGACCGCCCGGCCGGCGACTGCGTCGTACGCCGAGGGCCAGTTCGCCGTCGTCGAGCGGGCCTTGACGAACGAAGGCGGGTGCGGTGAGGAGCCGCTGCCGACCTTCCCGGCCAGCGGCTTCGTGGACGCCGGTGGCGTCGCCGTACTGCTCGACCACGTGACCGAGTACGAAGTTGTCTCGGACGGCCGGGAGATCGCGCTGACGGCGCTGCGGTCAGTGGGACAGCTCAGCCGCAGCGTCCACGCATACCGCGAGGAGCCCGCCGGACCGGAGTTGCCGACCCCACTGGCCCAGTGCATCGGCCCGGTCACGATGCGCGTCGCGGTCCTCCCGCACGACTGGCCGTGGCAGGTCGACCACGTGCTCCGGGCCGCCGAGAACTTCCGGCACGACCTGCACACGGTCCCGGGTCTCGGGCCGGCCGGCGCCGAATTGACCGCAGGAAAGGGGCTGGAGATCGTCGGTGCCGCGGTGATGACGAGCCTGCGCCGACGCGGTGACTGGCTGGAACTGCGCCTCGTCGCAGAAAGCCCGCAGCCGACCTGGGCCAAGATCTTCGGGGTCGCCGCTGCGCGCCGCGCCGACCTGCTCGGCCGGCCCGGCGAGACGCTCCCGACGCACAACGGGCGACTGGACCTCGCCCTGCGGGCCTGGGAGATCGCGACCGTCCAGCTTCGGCTGACACCAGCGGGGCAGGGTCCTGGTCGCTAGTGTCACGGGGTGCGGTGGCGCCGTAGGCGAGAAACGCCCGGCCGCTTCGGCGGACTGGCAGCTCCGGGGCTACCCCGGGGGCCGCGTCACGACCTCACCACGGCACCGCAGGCGCGCCGCTGCACGGCAAGCAGCTATGCGCCCGCACGACCAGACAGGTCGCCCGGCGCCACCGCACCTACGCCGAACCCCGTTGCGTCCGGTCTGGCGCTCGTACGTACGTACGTCGCGAGCGTGGTCGGCGGGGCGTGACCGGCCGTGGCGAGCAGGCCGTGGCCTCCGCGCTCGCCGGCGCGTTCCTAGCCGGGGATTGGACCGCGAGCGAGCTGTTCGAGCGCGGCAGTACAACGCTCGGCCGCCGTCCTCGCTGGCTGCGCCGGGTCGTTGTCGAGGTCCTCTCGCTGTACCGGGAAGCGCCTGTGGACCGGCCCCGCGAACTGGCCACCGTCGTCCTGGCCACGGACGGCTTCCAGACCGCAGCGAGCCCCGCCCAACGGCACGAGGGCCCGCCGCTGCGGGTGGTCCGGATCCTCGTCGAGCCGACCCGGATGGTCCGGAGCCGCTGGCCGGTTGCCCGCGTGGATACCGTCACCGACCTCGCCGACCTGCTTGAACTCGGCGTAGGACATCTGACCTGGTACGCCGACACCGCCGGGATGCAGCGCCGGACCCGGGTGCAGGCCTTGCAGCTGTACCGCTACCGCTGGCTGGACCGGCCCGGGCGGGCACCCAGATTGCTCGAGATACCCAAACCACGGCTGCGCCGGGCCCAGCGGCTGCTGCTCGACCGCATCGTCGCGCGGGTGCCGGCGCACGCCGCCGCGCACGGCTTCGTACCTGGTCGCAGCGCCCGCACCGGAGCCACGCCGCACGTCGGCACCGACGTCGTGATCGGCCTGGACCTCGCCGGTTTCTTCGCCTCAGTTCCGGCTCAGCGGATCTACGGCATCCTGCGCGTGGCCGGCTATCCCGAGGCGGTGGCACACATCATCACCGGTCTGTGCACGACCGCGACCCCGATCGCGGTGCTCGCAGCCATGCCCGCCGGTGGGTCAGCCGATGATCGCTACGCACTTCGACGGACCCTGACGATGCCGCATCTGCCGCAAGGAGCGCCGACGTCACCACAGTTGGCGAACTTGTCGGCGTACCGGCTGGACTGTCGTCTCGCCGGGCTGGTCGCCGCTCTCGGCGCGACGTACACCAGGTACGCCGACGATCTGCGGTGTCCGGCGGACCCGACGTGGCGCGGCAGGCCGCGCGGATCGTCGGCGGCGTCCGGCGGATCGTCAGCGACGAGGGGTTCCGGCTGAACGACGGCAAGACGCGGGTGCAGCGGCGGGCCGGGCGGCAGACCGTGACCGGCATCGTGGTCAACGACCGGACGAACGCCGCCCGGGTGGATTACGACCGGTTGCGGGCGATCTTGCACAACGCCGCTCGGACCGGGGCGGCGGCGCAGAATCGGGGCGGGCACCACGACTTCCACGCGCATCTGCTCGGCCGGATCGCATGGGTCGAGGCGCTCAATCCCGGCCGCGGGCGGCGGCTGCGTACCGACTTCGAACGGATCGACTGGACGTGACCGTCCGGTTCAGTCGGTGCGCCGCGGGTGATCGACCCAGCCGAGGTTCTCCGCCATCCGGCGCAGCACGTCCAGGGTCGCCGCGTACTCCTCGCCGTCGATACCGGCGGCGACACGTTCGCGATGCGCCGCCACCGCCTGGTGGAGGCCCGCATGGGCGTCCACTCCCTGCGGAGTGAGTACGGCATGATCGCCGGTCGTCCACTCGAGCCAGCGGCGGGAGGCCAGGTCATCGAGAACGGGACGCGTAGTCGGCTCGCCGGCGTCGAGGAACGGCGCGAGCCGACGGTCGAGATCGGCCACCGCCGCAGCCTGCTTCGACAGCTCGTTGAGGACCTGCCAGTGCCGACGGGTCAGCCGCTGCTCACGAAGCAGACTGTCGAATCCCTCGTCGATGAGCCGGTCCACCAGCTTGAGCCAGAAACCGATCGGTCGCTGCATCACACCTCCAGATCAGCCGCAGAGGGCCAGCACAGCGGTCTGGCCGTCTTCGAGCCAGTGCGGCCCTGGCGCCGCGGGAAAACGGTCCCGAGCCGAGCGAACCAGCTGCCGGCGACCGGTGCTGTCCGCAAGCAACGCCCCCTCTGCGTCAAGCGCCAGCAGTTCCTCACCCACGCGGACCAGGACCGGGCCGAGCCGACCGAGGCTGACGGCGGTCCTGCCCGCTCGTAACCCGGCGAGCACTCCGGCAACGTCACCCGGAGCCGCGTCGTCTGAGTCTGCAAGCACCCACGTCGTCGGCTCACCCGGCAGCCGAATCTGGTCCGGTCGGTGGAAGTCGCTCCCGCCGACCGGTACGGCGGCGGGATCCCACGCCTGCCACCACGCCATCGGCCCGCCCCAGCGGCGATCCATCCACATCCAGTGCCAGATCTCGGCCAGCGGCGGGCGGCACACGAGCGGTTGCCGCCAGGAACAATCGGCGGCCAGCGGGTGATTGATCGACAGCAGCCCGCCCGATGCTGCCACCGAGGCGACCCAGAAGTCCGCGGGGGCTCGGAAGTCGACCCAGCCGATGTCGCCGAAGGCGTTGGCATGTCCCCGGTACGTCGTAACCTCCTGGCCGGGCACGAGGACCAACCCCGCGCGCACCCCGGCTGCGGCGAGGGACGCGTGGTGGCTGGTCGTGTTGTGGTCGGTGACGGCGAGGAAGTCCAGTCCCTGCGCGACCGCCAGCCCCGCGAGTTCGTCCACGGTCAAGGTCCCGTCGGAATGCACGGTGTGGGTATGCAGATCTCCCGCCAGCCAGCGCATCCCATCCGGCGCGGGCAGCGATCGCTGCGGCGGTCGCTCGGGCAGCGGC
>JACCXW010000007.1 GCA_013696785.1 Geodermatophilaceae bacterium
GGCGAAGGCAGGCGTCGACGGTCCTGCGGTGGAGGCGGCCATTGACGGGATCCACCCTGACGACGGCACCGCCCGAGGCGGGCAGGCGGACACAGGCTGAGCCAGACGTGACAATGGGCGGCCGGGACGCATCGCGTCCCAGCCGCCCATCGACGTGAGCTACCCGAGTTGGGTCGTACTAGCAGCCCGGCATCGTGAAGCTGCCGATCCGGGTCTGCCAGCCCACCGCAGAGGTGGTCTCGTAGTACTCGTTGGTGTACCAGAACGTGCAGTCGTCAACCGGGTCGATGTGCAGCGAGGTGTAATCGCCCCAGCGGTTGCTGCCAGTCTGCGAGCCGGAACCCTCGATCAGTGATCCCTCACCTCGGGTGAATACTCCGACCGGGTCGCCCGCGGCCCGTCCGGCGTACCGGATGCCCGGGTATACCGTCTCGCTGCCGACGCTGTAGCCGCCGGCCATGTTGCCGTACTTGTCCAGTGCGACGCTGCCCATCCACCGGTTCACGCCGTCCGGCGGGGCGAATGTGCCCGCCTGGTACAGGCTGGTGTCGAAGTCGGCGACGCGGATCTCGTACCAACGCACCCCGGCGATCCCTGGGCGGGCCTCCACGGACTGGTTGGTCACCAGTGCCTCATGGTCACCGAAGTTCCGGTAGGCCAGCCGCCACGTCGGGCGCTGCCGGTAGGACAGGGTGTCGATCTTGTTCTTGGTGTCAGGCTGGTCGATGCACTGACGTCCGGTACCGCACGGGAAGGCGGAATCGAACTCAGGCACCCGCAACTGGTCGGTGCGGGCGAACGTCGCATGCGGATTGGTCCGCCAGCGGACCAGGAGCTGCCACACGTTGATGGCGTCGTACGGCGCGCCGTACACACCCTCGTCGTCCTGGGTGCCGACGAAGTAGACCGGGCTTCCGGCCGGCGGCAGGATGGTGCCGTCGAAGTCGCTCGGCAGGATGCCATCGCCGGGCAGGTAGGGCTTCGTCCCGGGAGCGAGGTTGAAGTGGACAACCCGGGCGTCCGGGTCGCCGGCGATCATCGCTTCGCGTTCGAGGGCGTAGACGCCGTCACCGAAGAAGTCGACCGGACCGAATTCGCGGGTGGTGATGACATACGTGTTGGGCCACACGCCGTATTTCGGGTAGTCCGGGAAGTTCTCGCCGGTGGAGAAGGCGTACAGGTAGTAGCTGCCGGTGGGGTCTGCGGTCGTCGAGAGGGCGATGCAGTTCCAGTACTCCGGCCCGGCGGTGGTGAACTGGGTGAGCATCCAGCGATCCGCGATCTGGTCGTGCAGCACGATCGGGTCACCGGAGTCGTCGGCGCAGTCCGTGATCGGGAAGCCGGCCCAGAGATCGCCGATGTCGGTCGGCCCGGTCAGCGTGGTGCCCGTCTTGTCGTACACCGAGAAGGACACGTTGAGCATCTGCACGTAGTGGTTCGGTCCGACGTCACCGTCGGGATCGGGCGGGCTCAGCAGGAACGGGTTGTCCGAGTTGGCGATCCCTTCGAAGTTCTGGATCGGATCTGAGACGGGGGCGTCCGCGGATGCGTACGACTGTTGCAGCGCGGCGTCGCCGCCATAGCCGCGGTCGGGGACCCGCGGTCCGCGTTCCGGGCGCTCGACCGCGGGACCGTCGGTCCGCCACGCCGCGCGGGGCAGGTCGCGTACGGCGCGGGATACGCCGAACGCGGCGGCCTTGCCCCAGTCCGGAGCACTGATCGCCGCATCAGCCGGAGCGGCTGCGGCAGTGCCCTGCAGGACCGGCTGGATCAGGCCTACCAGGAGTAACCCTGGCATCAACAAGACAGCTTTTCGGGTGTGGGACCTTCGCGTCATTGCGGGGGTGTCCTTCCGGGGGGAGAGGGATGTGCACCACGTCCTACTCCCGTTCCAACTATGCGCACCAGTCCCTTGAGGCAACTGTTTGATCAAGCGTTCCCTGGCAACATGAGTGGGCCACCGCCCAGGTGAGGCAAACACCGGAGGCTTCACCCGAACTCCTCGTTGGTCACGCTGAGCGACAGACATCGGGCAGAGGGGCGTTTCCGCGGTTCACGGCACAGTCGCTGCCTACGATCCCGTGGTGAGCTCGCGCACCCCCTTCTGGGACCACATCGGGCGGCTGCCCGACTCCGGGCGCGTTGTCATGGATCGCCGCGGCTGGGGTACGCCGCAGCTGCGCGAGCTCGCCCTGCGGGCCTCGGCGTACCTGGCCGGGCGCGGCGTCCAGCCGGGCGACATGGTCGGCTGCCTGCTGCCGAACTGTGTCGAGTTCGTGGTGCTCTGGTGGGCCTGCGCCCATCGCGGCGCCGTCTTCCACCCGGTGAACGTCGGGCTCCGCGGTGACACCCTCGCCTTCATCCTCGGCGCTGGGAACCCGGCGCTGGTCGTGGCGGCCGACGACCTGACCGAACTGGCCGCCGCCGCGCTCCACGATCCGGGCCGGGTCGTCCCGGCAGGCGGCTGGTTGGACTCACTGCCCGCCCCCGCGTCAGCCGCGGCCTGCGGGCCCGGCGGCCAGGTCATCTTCACCAGCGGTACGACGGGGCGCCCGAAAGGGGTGCTGTGGTCGGCGGCGACGCAGCGCGGTCACACCCTGGCGTACTCCCGGGAGATGGTCGTGCTCGACCCGGCCGAGGCCGCCTACGCCTGCCTGCCGCTGTTTCACGTGACCGCGCAGGGCACGACGATGGCGACACTCACCCACGGCGGCACGATCCACGTGGACAACGGCTTCCCGGTGCGGACGTTCTGGGAGCGCGTCGCCGAGACCGGCGCCGTCACGTTTCCGTTCGTGGGCAGCATCCTGTCGGTGCTGCTCAAGGAGGACCGGCCGGTGCCCCCGCACCGCTGCCGCACCGTATTCGGGGCCGCTTCGCCGGAGTACGCGTGGGTCGCCATGCGTGAGCGGTACGGCGTGGCGCTGGTCGAGACATACGGCCAGACCGAGATGGGCGGAACCTGGCTGATGAACCTCGACGGGCGGCCCGGGTCGGTGGGCGCACCGTGCGATCGGATCGACGTCCGGCTGGTGCCTGTCGAGGGCAGCCCCGAAGGATCCGGCGAGCTCCAGATCCGTCCCCGCGAACCCGGCTACTTCATGTCCGGCTACCTGGACGCGGAGCAGACCAGCGCGGCGACCACGGCCGACGGCTGGTATCGCAGCCGGGATCTGCTGGCCCGCCGGGCCGACGGCTACTACCGGTTCGTCGGGCGCACCACCGACGCCATCCGCCGCCGCGGGGAGAACGTCAGCGCGTGGGAGGTCGAGCAGGCGTTCCTGGCCCATCCCGACGTGACCGAGGCGGCGGCGATCGGCGTACCTAGTGATCTCGCCGAGGAGGACATCGCGCTGTACTACGTGCTCCGGCCGGGCAGCGACCTCAGTACCCGTGACCTCCGACGCTGGTCGGCGGGACGGCTCGGGCTGTTCATGCGGCCGCGGTACTACGTGCCTCTCGGCGCGCTGCCGAAGACCCAGACGCAGCGGGTCATGAAGGCCGCCCTGCGCGAGCTCCCCCTCCTCGAGCCGTGACGACCGAGCCACCCCCGGCCGGGCGATGGGTCAGAGTGGGGCGATGGGTCAGAGCCGGGCGAGTTCCGCGCGCAACGGGTCCAGCCCCATCGAGCCGAGGTTGAGGGCCGAGGCGTGGAAGACCTTGAGGTCGAAGGCGCCGCCGTGCCGCGCGCGGGCCTCGTCGCGGCACTCCAGCCATACCCGCTCGCCAACCTTGTAAGACGGCGCCTGGCCGGGCCAGCCGAGATAGCGGTTGATCTCGTCCTTACGAAACGCGTCATCCATGTGCGTGTGGGCTCGTAGGAACTCTAGGCCGATCTCCGGCGTCCATCGCTCGCCCTCGTGCATCCCGGCTCCGGCGGGGATCTCCAGTTCCAGGTGCATACCGATGTCAAGAACCACGCGGGCGGCCCGGAAAGTCTGCGAGTCCAGCATGCCGATCCGATCCCCCGGCTCGTCGAGGTAGCCCAACTCCTGCATCAGCCGCTCGGCGTACAGCGCCCATCCCTCGCCGTGTCCGGACACCCAGCAGAGCATCCGTTGGAATCGGTTGAGTTGGTCCGACCTGTACGCCGTCTGGGCGATCTGGAGATGGTGGCCGGGCACGCCTTCGTGGTAGACCGTCGTCTTCTCCCGCCAGGTGTGGAAGCTGTCCAAGTCCTTCGGCAGCGACCACCACATCCGACCCGGCCGGGTGAAGTCCTCCGACGGGCCGGTGTAGTACATGCCGTCTCCGGAGGTTGGTGCGATCAAGCACTCGAGCCGCTGCACGGGCTCCGGGATGTCGAAGTGGACGCGGGCAAGCTCCCGCAGCGCGATGTCCGAGGTCTCCTGCAGCCAGGCCTGCAGGGCATCGGCGCCGCGCAGCGTACGGGCAGGATCGCGGTCGAGTCCGTCGATAGCCGCCTCGATGTCGTCCCCGGCTCCGAGCTCGGCAGCGGCCCGCCTCATCTCGGTTTCGATCCGAGCCAGCTCTGCCCACCCCCACTCGTACGTCTCGGCGAGGTCCAAGTCAGTTCCGGTGAAGACGCGAGAGGCCAGCGTGTACCGCTCCCGGCCGACGGCGTCTTTCGCAGGCGCGTCGGTGAGCAGCTCGTCGGAGAGGAACGCGGCGAAGGCCGCAAACGCGGTGTTGGCGTACGACGCCGCCTCGTCCAGTTCCTCGCGCAGCCGGCCGGAGGTTCCCGAGCGCTGCACCAGTAGACCGAAGAACGAGGGGACAGAGCCCGCACCGGCGTAGTCGCGCGATCGGGCGGCACAACCGAGGACCTGGCGGCGAGCGGCTACGCGACCGGCCGCGGCCCCGTCGGCCAGGCTCTCGCGGAAACCCCGCAGAGCGGTGGGCACCGCGCGCATCCGGGCCGCGATCATCTTCCATGCGTCGTCGCCGTCGGTGCTCATCAGGTCGAAGACCAGCCGGACATAGTGCATCGGGCAGTCCGCGGTGTTCAAGTCGCTCGTCTGGTAGCCGGAGTCATACAGATCCAGCTCCACCTGCAATCGCTCGACCAGCTGCGCGGCCGCGACGCGATCGTGGTCCGCCGACGTATCGGCCGCCTCGACGTCTCGAACCGCTGACCGGGCGAGGTCGGCGCGCGCCTCCCATCCGGCAGGACTGAAGTCGGTCAACTGGTCGTCGTACCCGGGGATACCGAGATAGGTCGCCATGATGGGGCTCGCCGCCGCCAGCTGGTCCACGTAGCGATCGGAGATCGCATCAACGGTCATCCGCGCATCGGGGTCTGTCATGCCGACATCATGGTCCGACCAGGTGGAGCTGCCGACCGAGTTGTTGGGCGCCGGTGAGACTGACTCGACTAGCCGGTCGGCTGAGTCGCCGAGGGTACGGCTGCGGTCAGCTGGCCTGGTGGTGCTGACTGGCCTGGTGGTGCTGACTGCCCTGGTGGTGCGGTGAGTCCACTTCCACCGTGCCCGTGCTCAACAGCTCGCGCACCTCGGACTCGCGGTAGCGGCGGTGTCCGCCGAGCGTGCGGATGCTGGACAACTTGCCGGACTTCGCCCATCGAGTGACCGTCTTGGGGTCCACCCGGAACATCGAGGCGACCTCTGCGGGGGTCAACAGGGACTCTGAGGAAGGGAGGGAATGAGACGACATGGCTCTCCTTGGCTGCAACGGATCGTGACGTCAAGCGCACTTTCACCTGTTCATTCGGATCAGCCCCCCTGGAAAGTTCATGAATCACGGCATTTTTTCTCATTTGTCGCCTTCGATCCAACCGACCCCCGGCTCCGCACGGCGGGCCGTCGCCGTCCCGGCGCTAGATTGGCCAGCGGAGGAACACCCACCTCCGCGGCACGGGAGGCCCCACGAAGGCGCCCGCACGGCACAGGCGAGGAGCGCTCCGCATGGCTGGGTACGACGTACAGACCGGTGCCGACGAGCTGCCCGCCGGCACGCGGGTATTCACCTCAGATCACGAGCAGGTGGTCTTCTGCCACGATCGTCCGACCGGTTTGCGCGCGATCATCGGCATCTACTCCACCGCGCTCGGACCGGCGCTGGGTGGCACCCGGTTCTACCCGTACGACAGCGAGGACGCGGCGTTGGCCGACGTGCTGGCGTTGTCTCAGAGCATGGCCTACAAGAACTCCCTCGCTGGCCTGGACCTCGGCGGGGGCAAGGCGGTCATCATCGGTGACCCCGACCAGGTCAAGACCGAGGCGCTACTCCGCGCGTACGGCCGGTTCGTGGAGTCCCTCGGCGGTCGCTACTACACCGCCTGCGATGTCGGCACCTACGTCGAGGACATGGACATCATCGCCCGCGAGTCCCGCTTCGTCACCGGACGCTCCCCGGCGTACGGCGGGGCCGGCGACTCCTCGGTGCTTACGGCGTTCGGCGTCTTCCAGGGGATGCTCGCCAGCGCGGAGCACGTCTGGGGCTCCACCTCGCTGGCCGGTCGTCGGGTCGGCGTCGCCGGGGTCGGCAAGGTGGGCCACCACCTGATCGAGCACCTTCTCGCCGACGGCGCGTCGGTCGTTGTAAGCGACGTCAAGGACCGGGCGGTCGAGGCTGTGAGGGCGGTGCATCCCGAGGTGGACGTCGCCGTGGACACGGCCTCGCTCGTGCGCCAGCAGCTCGACGTCTACGCACCGTGCGCGCTCGGATTCGCCTTGGACGACGAGGTCACGGCAGTGCTGACGGCGAAGATCGTCTGCGGCGCGGCAAACAACCAACTCGCCCACGTCGGCATGGACAAGGCGCTGGCCGACCGCGGGATCCTGTACGCGCCGGACTATCTGGTGAACGCCGGCGGTGTGATCCAGGTGGAGGACGAGATTCACGGCTACAACGCCGACCGGGCACGCCAGAAGGCGGCCCGCATCTTCGACACGACACGTCGGGTGTTCGCGATAGCGACTGCGGAGGGTGTTCCCCCCGCGGCGGCGGCCGATCGCCTGGCCGAACGGCGGATCGCCGAGATCGGGCGGTTGCGCACGATCCGGCTGACCTGATTCGGGTCGTCCCGATGACACGGGCAACCGGGCGTGCTGGACTGGCCGCCGAAAGGTACGCTGTCGGCACGAGACATTGACACGTGTCGGGGCCGTCTATGGCCGCCCCGCCTTTCTGTGCGAGGGGGTCGAGCCATGGGGCGCGGCCGTGCGAAAGCTAAGCAGACCAAGGTCGCTCGGGACTTGAAATACAGCAGCCCGAACACCGACCTGACGGCGCTGCAACGTGAGCTCGCGGGGGCACCGGCAGAGCCACCTCGCCTCAGCCAGCCGTCACCAGCTCAGGACGAGGACTACTACGACGACGAGCGCTGGGCCTCCAGCCGCTAGCCAGCGCGCCCGTCAGCGACCCGACGGCAGCGCTCAGCGGTGCCTCCCGACGAGCCGGACGGCGCTGGGCTCTCCGGGGTCGGGGCTCGGAACCACCTGCCCGGCCACCCAGGCCGGTACGTGCCGCGCGGTGAGCAGCGCCAGCGCGCGGTCGACGTCGTTGGCGTCGAGTACGGCGAGCATTCCGACCCCCAGGTTGAACGCGCGCTCCATCTCCTGCTCCGCGACGTGGCCCAGCGCGCTGATCAGCGTGAAGATCGGCTGCGGCGCCCACGTCGCCCGGTCGACCTCGGCATCGAGACCACGCGGCAGGACCCGCCGGAGGTTGGCAGCGAGCCCGCCACCGGTCACGTGGGCGAAGACCCGCACCCCGGTCTCGGCGGCGAGGGCCAGGCAGTCCTTGGCGTAGATCCGGGTCGGCTCGAGCATCTCGGCGCCGAGGCTTCGGCCGAGATCCGGGTGATCGACGTCCAGGGCCAGGCCGGCGTCGGCAAGCAGGACCCGCCGCGCCAGGACATAGCCGTTGGAGTGCAGCCCGGACGAGCCGAAGGCGAGTACGGCGTCGCCGGGGCGGACCAGCTCGGCGCCGAGCAGCTCGTCGGCGTCCACCACGCCCACGCCGGTGCCGGAGATGTCGTAGTCGTCCGGTGCCATCCGGTCGGCGTGCTCTGCGGTCTCGCCGCCGATCAGGGCGCAGCCGGCCTGCCGGCAGCCTTCAGCGATTCCCGCGACGATCGACTGGATGCGCTCGGGGACGACTCGTCCACAGGCGATGTAGTCCTGCAGGAACAGCGGCTCGGCCCCGCACACGACCAGGTCGTCCACGACCATCGCAACGAGGTCGATCCCGATGGTGTGGTGCACGTCCATCGCCGTCGCGACGGCGATCTTGGTACCGACTCCGTCCGTCGACGAGGCCAGCAGGGGCCGGCGCCACTTCGACGTGTCCAGGGCGAAGAGCCCGGCGAATCCGCCCAGCCCACCGACCACCTCCCGACGGGTGGACCGGCCTACGACGTCCTTGATGAGCTCGACCGCCCGATCGCCGGCACCGATGTCGACCCCGGCAGCGGCGTAGGACATGCCTTCGCGGGTCATGTGCCGGCGTGGGCGGGCAGCCGTCCATGATCATGAGTGTGCGTTCGGGGGCTTCGCCCGAACCGGCACTCATGATCATGGAATCGGCGCTGGCTGGCGGCGGGACCGGCCGCAGGCGCGGTCACGCCGGAGCGCTCAGGCTGCCGAGCGTGCCGAGCGGCAGCGGCTCGACGGCGCCCCGGCGGCCGATGCCCTCCAGCACGTGCTTGCCGGCGAGCTGTGCCTCCGGAATCGGAATCGGGTACTCGCCGTCGTAGCAGGCCCGACATAACCGATTGCGAGGCTGTTCGGATGCCGCGATGACACCGTCGAGGGAGACGTAGCCCAGGGAGTCGGCGTTGATCGAGGTGCGGATGCCCTCGATGTCGAGGCCGTTGGCGATCAGCTCCGCCCGGGTGGGGAAGTCGATGCCGTAGAAGCACGGCCACCGGACCGGCGGGCTGGCGATCCGCACGTGCACTTCAAGCGCACCAGATTCGCGGAGCATGCGAATCAGCGCACGCTGGGTGTTACCGCGGACGATCGAGTCGTCAACGACGACCAGCCGCTTGCCGCGGATGACGTCGCGCAGGGGGTTGAGCTTGAGCCGGATTCCGAGCTGCCGGATCGTCTGCGACGGCTGGATGAAGGTGCGTCCGACGTAGGAGTTCTTCACCAGCCCCAGGCCGTACGGGATTCCGGATGCCTCGGCGAATCCCACCGCCGCCGGCGTGCCGGATTCGGGCACCGGGATCACCAGATCGGCTTCGGCCGGGTGCTCCTTGGCCAGCCGGCGGCCGATCTCGACCCGGGCGGCGTGCACGCCGCGGCCGGAGATCGTCGTGTCCGGCCGGGCGATGTACACGTACTCGAACAGGCACCCCTTCGGTTGCGGTACGGCGAAGTGCTCCGAGCGCAGGCCGTCCTCGTCGATCGCGATCAGCTCGCCGGGCTCCACCTCACGTACGACGGAGGCACCCACGATGTCCAGGGCCGCTGTCTCACTTGCCACCACCCAGCCACGCTCGAGCCGGCCCAGTACGAGCGGCCGCACCCCCTGCGGGTCGCGTGCGGCGTACAGGGTGTGCTCGTCCATGAAGACCAGCGAGAAGGCGCCGCGCAGGGTCGGGAGAACCTCCATCGCGGCGGCTTCGACGGACTGGTCGGGGCGCATCGCCAGCAGGCTGGTGATGACGTCTGAGTCGGTGGTGGCCGCCGGCATCCCGTGCCGTTCCGGCGCCAAGTCGGCGGCGAGTGCCGCGGAGTTGACCAGGTTGCCGTTGTGACCGAGTGCGAGGACGGTGCCGGCCTTGGTGGTCCTGAACGTCGGCTGTGCGTTCTCCCAGGTGCAACCGCCGGTCGTGGAGTAGCGGGTGTGCCCGACCGCCAGATGCCCCTTCAGCGAAGCGAGCGTCGGCTCGTCGAAGACCTGGGAGACCAACCCGAGGTCCTTGTAGACGACGACGCTCGCGCCATCGCTGACCGCCATTCCGGCGGCCTCCTGGCCGCGATGCTGCAACGCGTACAGGCCGTAGTACGTCAGTTTCGAGACGTCTTCGCCGCGGGCCCACACACCGAAGACACCGCACGCGTCCTTCGGGGGCTGCTCGTCGACCTCGTCGGGAAGAGCTCCACCCGCAGCGCGATGCACGTCCCGAGTCTAGCTACCGCGAATGTTGTCAGTGCTTGCGCGCCGCCCGTGGCGCCAGAGCACTGACAACATCGGCGGGCTTGTCAGGTGGCGCGCGAGCGCCACTCCGCCAGCGACGGCGCCTCGGCCCCGATCGTCGTGTCGTCGCCGTGCCCGGTGTGTACGACGGTGTCCTCGGGCAGCGAAAGCAGACGATCGGCGATGGATTCCACGATGGTGGCGTAGTCGGAGTACGAGCGACCGGTGGCGCCCGGGCCGCCGTTGAAGAGCGTGTCGCCGGAGAACAGGACGCCGAGGTCGGGGGCGTACAGGCAGCAGCAGCCCGGCGAGTGACCGGGCGTGTTCAACACCTCCAGCCGCGTACCGGCGACGGTCAGGGTGTCGCCGTCTGCCAGTTCGCGGTCGGGTCCGACCTCGGGATACACGACGTCCCACAGCATCCGGTCGCCCGGGTGCAGGTAGATCGGGGCCTTGACCGCGTCGGACAGGTCGCCGACGGCGTTGATGTGGTCGTTGTGGCCGTGCGTGCAGACGATCCCGACCAACGTCCGGCCGGCCACCGCCTCGACGATCGGCGCCGCGTCGTGAGCCGCGTCGACGACGAGCACCTCGCTGTCGTCACCGATCAGCCAGATGTTGTTCTCGACGTCGAAGTCCTCGCCGTCGAGGCTGAAGATTCCGGATGTGACGACCTTCTCGACGCGGATCGTCACAGCAGGACCACCGACCGCAGTACGTCGCCCTTGTGCATCTTCTCGAACGCCGCCTCGACGTCACCGATCCCGATGGTCTCCGACACGAACGCGTCCAGGTCGAAGCGGCCCTGCAGGTACAGGTCGATGAGCATGGGGAAGTCGCGGCTCGGAAGGCAGTCGCCGTACCAGCTCGACTTCAACGCACCGCCGCGGCCAAACAGATCGATCAGCGGCAACTCGACGGTCATGTCAGGGGTCGGTACGCCGACCTGCACGAGTGTCCCGGCCAGGTCGCGGGCGTAGAACGCCTGCTTGTACGTCTCGGGACGGCCGACGGCCTCGACGACGACGTCGGCGCCGTTCCCGCCGGTGAGCTCCTTGATCGCCTCCACCGGATCCGTCTCAGCGGAGTTGACCGTGTGCGTGGCGCCCATGGTCACGGCCGTGGCGAGTTTTCGCGGGTCGATGTCCACCGCGACTATGGTCGTCGCGCCGGCGAGACGGGCTCCGGCTACCGCGGCGACTCCGACACCCCCGCACCCGATCACCGCGATGGACTGCCCGCGGCCGATCTTGCCGGTGTTCACCGCCGCGCCGAACCCGGCCATGACTCCGCAGCCGAGCAGTCCGGCTGCTTCCGGACGCGCCCGCTTGTCGACCTTGGTGCACTGCCCGGACGCGACCAGGGTCTTCTCCGCGAAGGCGCCGATGCCCAAGGCGGGTGACAGCTCGGTGCCGTCGGTGAGGCTCATCTTCTGGGTGGCGTTGTGAGTGTCGAAGCAGTACCACGGCTCGCCCCGTCGGCAGGCCCGGCAGTTTCCCTCCACCGCCCGCCAGTTGAGGATCACGAAGTCACCGGCCGCGACCTCGCTGACGTCGGGTCCGACGGCCTCGACCACTCCGGCCGCCTCGTGCCCGAGCAGGAACGGGAAGTCGTTGTTGATGCCGCCTTCGCGATAGTGCAGGTCGGTGTGGCAGACCCCGCAGGCCTGAACCTGCACGAGCGCCTCGCCCGGCCCCGGATCGGGGACGACGATCGTCTCCACGGTGACCGGTTCACCCTTTGCTCGGGCGATGACTCCCTGGACCTCGTGCGGCATGTGCACTCCTGTCAACTCGTGGTCCGGTCACCCTATTCGTTACGCCGACACCGCCTCGTCGGCCCGACCACTCGTCGCTGCGGCATGCGCATTCGCCGCAGCCACCCGCGGGCCGCGGCATCAGCGGCCACGAGTGCGGGTAGGCACATGACGGTTGTTCGCGACACCGGAGGTGGCCCGTGGCACTGTCTTTCCTCGACCGAGAGCACACCGTGGCACCGCATGGGTACAGCCGTTGGCTCATCCCGCCGGCGGCCCTCGCCGTACACCTGTGTATCGGTCAGGCCTACGCGACGAGCGTGTACAAGAACAGCCTCATCGCGCACTTCGACACCAGCAACACCGCGATCGGGATCATCTTCTCGATCGCGATCGTCATGCTCGGTGTCTCCGCCGCGGTGATGGGGACGTGGGTGGAGCGGGTCGGTCCGCGCAAGGCGATGTTCACCTCCGCCTGCTTCTGGGGAGCCGGCTTCCTGGTGGGCGCGCTCGGCATCGCGACGAAGCAGTTGTGGCTCGTCTACCTGGGCTACGGGTTCATCGGGGGGATCGGCCTGGGCATCGGTTACATCTCACCGGTGTCGACGTTGATCAAGTGGTTCCCGGACCGGCCGGGCCTCGCCACCGGCATGGCCATCATGGGGTTCGGCGGCGGGGCGCTCGTCGCCTCTCCGCTCTCGGGTGAGCTGCTGAGCCGGTACGACGGCGGATTCGACCCGACCGACCCGGCGTCGGTCGCGTCCGGCAACTCGGTCGTCCTGTTGTTCATCACCCTGGGCATCGGCTACTTCCTCTTCATGATGCTCGGGGTCTTCACCGTGCGGGTCCCTGAGGAAGGCTGGCTGCCCGAAGGATTCGACCCGGTGACGGTCGAGAAGAAGACCCTCGTCACCACTCGTGACGTCTCGGCGGCGAACGCCATCAAGACGCGGCAGTTCTGGTTGCTGTGGGTCGTCTTGTTCTGCAACGTGACCGCGGGCATCGGCATCCTCGAGCAGGCGGCTCCGATGATTCAGGACTTCTTCCGAGCTGCCGACGGCAACTCGACGGTCGCAGCCGCGGCCGCAGGCGGTTTCGTCGGCCTGCTGTCGATCGGGAACATGGCCGGTCGCTTCATCTGGTCCTCGACCTCGGACTACACCGGCCGGAAACCGATCTACATGCTGTATCTCGGCCTAGGCATGGTCCTGTACTTCTGCCTGGCGTCCTTCGGATCGTCGAGCACGATCCTCTTCGTCCTGCTCGCCTTTGTGATCCTGACCTTCTACGGCGGGGGTTTCGCCACGGTCCCGGCGTACCTGCGTGATCTGTTCGGCACGTTCCAGGTCGGTGCCATCCACGGCCGGCTCCTGACCGCCTGGTCGCTGGCCGGTGTGGCCGGGCCGCTCATCATCAACGGCTTCCTCGACGCCTCCGGTGGCGAGCCGGGAACGCTCACAGCGGGGGACTACCGACCGGCTCTGTTCACCATGGTCGGTGTCCTCGCGATCGGCTTCATCGCGAATCTGCTGATCCGGCCGGTGGCGAGCAAATTCCATGAGCCCGAGACCAGCACTCGCGAATCAGCGGGCGCCGAAGGGAGGCGTTGATGTCAGAACCGACGACCACAAGCGCTGCAAGGCTCTGGATCGCCTGGATCCTCGTCGCCATCCCGCTGCTCTACGGGATCGTGCGCGTCGTGGACCGCACCATCCCGCTGTTCACCGGCGGCTGATCAGCGGCAGGTAGGCGGTGAGGTCGGCGCGCTCTCCGCTGACCCGCAGTGCACCGGCCGCCATCGCCTCGGTCCATGACTGGCGGCCGGTGGCCAGCCGCAGCCACGTCTGCGGATCGGTCTCGACGGTGTTCGGCGGCGTACCCCTGGTATGCCTCGGACCCCCGACACACTGCACCGCGGCGTACGGCGGAACCCGCACCTCCACCGAACGACCCGGCGCCTTCGCGGTCAGCAGACCGAGCGTGTAGCGAGTGGCTTCGGCCACCGTGGCCCGGTCGGTCGTCTCACCTGCGGCCTCCCAGCGCGCCACCGCCTCTTCCGTCACCTCTTTTCCGGTTTGGGGCCGAAGAGCGCCGGGAGCGTCGCCGAGTACGCCGCTCGCAGTTCGGCCAGTGGTACGGCGAACTGGCCGACAACCGTCAGTTCCGGCCGGCCGGGTGTGACCGTGCCGAGTTCGGCCGCCGGAACGCCGTGCTCGGCACACAACTCGGTGAAACGCGTCACCCGCTGCGCCGGCACACCGACCAGCACGCGGCCAGCAGATTCGGCGAACAGAGCCACGAACGGATCATCCGTCACGTGGACGTTCGCGCCGACATCACCGCGCAGGCAGCACTCGACGAGAGCCTGCGCGAGCCCGCCGTCGGACAGGTCGTGCGCCGCGCTAAGCAGTTGCTCCTCGGCAGCCCCCACCATGACGTCGGCCAGAGCCCGCTCCCGATCCAGGTCGACCGGCGGCGGTCGGCCGCCGAGATGGTGGTGTTCGGACCAGGCCCATTCCGACCCGCCGAAGTCCTGGCCGGTCTCCCCCAGGATGAGCAGCACTTCGTCGGGCCTGCCGCCGAAGGCCATCGGCGTACGCCGGGCGACGTCGGTGATGACACCGAGCACACCGATGATCGGCGTCGGGTTGATCGCAGTATCGGCGGTCTGGTTGTAGAAGCTGACGTTTCCACCGGTGACCGGCAGGCCGAGGACGCGGCACCCGTCGGCGAGACCGCGCACCGCCTCGGCGAACTGCCACATCACCTCCGGGTCCTCCGGGCTGCCGAAGTTCAGGCAGTCCGTGACCGCGAGCGGCCAGGCGCCGGTGGTAGCGACGTTGCGGTACGCCTCGGCCAGCGCGAGTTGCGCGCCGGCGTACGGGTCCAACCGGCTGTACCGGCCGTTGCCGTCGGTCGCGAGGGCGACGCCGAGACCCGTCGACTCGTCCACGCGCACGACCCCGGCATCCTCGGGTTGGGCGAGCACCGTGTTGCCCTGCACGTAGCGGTCGTACTGCTCGGTGACCCACGTCTTGTCGCACAGGTTGGGGCTCGCGACCATCCGCAGTAGCAACGCCCGCAATTCCTCCGGGGTGGAGGGTCGCGGCAGTCGGCCCGGATCGTCGGCGTGCAGGTCGTCGAGGTCGAGCGGGCGCGCCATCGGCCGCTCGTAGACCGGCCCGTCGTGGGCAACCGTCCGCGGCGGTACGGCGACGATCCGCTCGTCACGCCAGTCGATCGTCAGCCGACCGGATTCGTTGACGTCACCGATGACCGTTGCCGTGACCTCCCACTTGGCGCAGACCGCCATGAATCTGTCCACATCGGACGGTCGTACGACGGCGCACATCCGCTCCTGCGACTCGCTCATCAGAATCTCTTCTGGCGCAAGGGTTTCATCGCGCAGCGGCACACGGTCGAGGACGACATGCATCCCGCCGGAGCCGGCGCTGGACAGTTCGGTGGTAGCGCAGGACAGCCCCGCGCCGCCGAGATCCTGGATCCCGACGACCAGATCTTCGGCGAAGATCTCCAGACAGCACTCGATCAAAACCTTCTCGGTGAAGGGATCGCCGACCTGCACGCTCGGCCGTTTCGCCGGACCGTCCGCGGCGAAAGTCTCGCTGGCGAGCACGGAGACGCCGCCGATGCCGTCGCCGCCGGTGCGGGCACCGAAGAGGATCACCTGATTCCCGGCGCCGCTCGCCTTGGCCAGCCGGATGTCCTCGTGCCGCATCACGCCGACGCAGAGCGCATTGACGAGCGGGTTGCCGAGGTAGCCGTCATCGAAGACCACCTCACCCCCGATGTTCGGCAGCCCCAGACAGTTCCCGTATCCGCCGATCCCGGCCACCACAGCGGGCAGCACCCGCTGTGTGTCCGGAGCGTCAGCCCGACCGAACCGGAGCGGGTCCATGACCGCGACCGGGCGAGCGCCCATCGTCAGGATGTCCCGGACTATGCCGCCGACACCGGTGGCAGCCCCCTGATACGGCTCGACGTACGACGGGTGGTTGTGCGACTCGATCTTGAACGTGACGGCGTACCCCTCCCCGATGTCGACGACACCGGCGTTCTCCCCGATGCCGACGAGAAGCGCCTCGCTGTGCGGCAGGTCGCCGAACTGCCGCAAGTGCACTTTGGAGCTCTTGTAGGAGCAGTGCTCGGACCACATGACCGAGTACATCGCCAGCTCAGACGATGTCGGCCGCCGTCCGAGGATGTCGCGGATCCGGTGGTATTCCTCGGATTTCAGGCCCAACTCGCTGTACGGCTGCGGGTGGTCCGGAGTGGCTTCCGCGTGCTGAACGCTGTCGATCACGACACTGTGGCGGTCAGCAGGGACGTGAAGAAGCCGAGCCCGTCGGTGGACGGACCGGTCAGAGTCTCGACGGCATGCTCCGGATGCGGCATCAGGCCCACCACGTTGCCGTTGGCGTTGCAGATGCCGGCGATGTCGCGGACCGAGCCGTTCGGGTTGCCATCGGCGTACCGGACGACGACCCGGCCCTCGCCCTCTAACCGATCCAGTACGTCAGGAGCGGCCACAAAGCAGCCTTCGCCGTTCTTCACCGGTACGACGATCTCGGCGTCTCGCTGAAGCCCACTCGTCCAGGCGGTGGAGACGTTCTCGACCCGGAGCCGCTGGTCCCGGTTCCGGAAGTGCAGATGGGCGTTGCGGGTCAGTGCACCGGGCAGCAGGTGTGACTCGCAGAGGATCTGGAAGCCGTTGCATATGCCCAGGACCGGCAACCCCTGCGCCGCCCGCTCGATCACGGTCCGCATCACCGGCGCGAACCGGGCGATCGCACCGCACCGCAAGTAGTCGCCGTAGGAGAAGCCGCCGGGGAGGACCACCGCGTCCACCCTGCGCAGATCCTCGTCGCCGTGCCAGAGCGCAACCGGTTCGCCACCGGCCAGCCGCACCGCCCGCTGTGCGTCCCGATCGTCCAGCGAACCGGGAAACGTCACCACGCCGACTCTCACTACGGCAGGACCCGCAACGTGAACTCCTCGATCACGGAATTGGCCAGCAGGATGTCGGCGAGTTGGCGCAGCCGCCCCTCGTCAACCGGCTCGGTCACCTCGAGTTCGAAGTGCTTGCCCTGTCGGACCGCCGTGACCTCGTCGAATCCCAGCCGCGGCAGCGCGCCGAGAATGGCAGTGCCCTGCGGGTCGAGGATCTCCGGCTTCAGCATGACGTCGACGACGACGCGGGGCACAGGCGCTCCTTCTGTGGATCGACACCGGAAGCCTAGCGAGGAGACCGTGGCGTCCGTTTCCTAGAGTGAGCGACATGCTGATCGGGTTCGGCGTACCGGTATCAGGCTCCTGGGCGACGCCCGAGGGGCAGCAACTGGTGGTGCAGCGGGCGGAGGAACTCGGCTACCACTCGGTGTGGACGTTCCAGCGGCTGCTGATCCCGGCCGACGCCGAGGACGGCCGCTGGGCCGAGGTCTACCAGAGCGTCCAGGACCCCATCGTCACGCTGGCCTACCTGGCCGGCATGACGGAGCGGATCCGGCTCGGGGTCGCCGTGCTGAACATCCCGTTCATGGCGCCGGTCGTGCTCGCCAAGCAGCTGACGACGCTCGATCTGGTCTCGCACGGTCGGCTGGATGTCGGGCTGGGTCTGGGCTGGGCGCCGGAGGAGTTCACCGCTGCCGGTGTGGGCTTTCCGGGACGCGGGCGGCGGGCGGAGGAGTTCATCGATGCGTTGCGCGGCATCTGGACCGAGGAGGTGACGCAGTTCCAGGGGGAGTTCTATGAGATCCCGTCCTCCCGGGTGGAGCCCAAGCCGGCGCAGCAGCCACATCCACCGCTCCTGCTCGGTGGGTTCGCGGAGCCGGCACTGCGCCGCGCCGGCCGGATGGCCGACGGTTGGATCAGCAGCAGCCGCGCCGACCTCAGCAAGATCGGGGAGTCAATCGACACCATCAAGCGGGCCGCGGTGGACGCCGGCCGTGACCCGTCGATGCTGCGGTTCGTGTGCCGCGGCGTCGTACAGGTCCGGCCCGGCGGCTCGGCAGACCGGCGGCCGCTCACCGGCTCGATCGAGGAGATCCGCGGCGACCTCGACGACCTGGCCGGTGAAGGCCTGACAGAGGTGTTCATCGACCTCAACTACGACCCGGAGATCGGCTCACGGTCCGCCGAGGCCGCCGAGTCGCTGCGGCGGGCCGAGGACGTGCTGGCCGCCTTCGCTCCCTCGCCCTGATCCCTGACAGGCCGCTACGGCAGCGAGTGCTGTTCGAAGAGGTCCCGGTCGACGGAGGTCTGGGACGGCTCCCCACAGCCGGCACCCCGGCGCCACAGGTCCACGCCGTCCGTGAAGTCCTGATAGCTCGAGTCCGTTCCGCCAAGGAACGTGATGACGCTGGGAGGCGGCGAAGGGACTGCTGCGGCCGGGTCGGGCACCGCCGGATCCGGGAAGGAGCCACCGCTCACCGGAGCGACCGCGGCGAAGGTCCCAGGGCTACGCACCCGCGCCGTCGTGGCTGTCGACGTAGACGACGAGGAAGCCAGCGTCGTCCGCGACCGCATCGAAGCGGGTCATCGTCCGCATGGCCTCGACGGTCCCGCGGTCCAGGCCAGCATCACCACGACCGGGAGCGGGCGGAGCAGCTGTGGTGGATTGGAGGGTCGGAGGCCGCCGGCGCCAAGGTATTGCCCTCGCCTTCGCAGCTACCGACGAGCGCTGTCACCGCGACCGCGATCGAGACCCAGCCCAGCCGTCCGCGACGTGTCATCCGGACCGAGCACCCCGCCGACGGCTACGCGGCACTGCCGCGGGTACCGGACTCAACCGCGAGATCACGCGGTTGTGTTCGGCTTGTGCTCTCGGGCGTCCAGTTCCGCCTCGCGCTCGCGGGCGGCGTCTGCCTCCGCCTCGCCGTCGAGTTCCAGCGCCTCGTTGCCGTAGGCCTCCCCGACGTGTTCCTTGAACTCGCCGACGACCTCCTCGACCTTGTTCTTTGCCTTGTCGATGAAGCTCATGGGGCCTCCCGGGTTGATGCGTCCCAGCCTAGATCCCGGTCTACGGAGCGGCGTCTTGGCGGTCAGGAGCCGGGAGGTACGACGCCGCCGCGACTGCCACCCGTCGCCCCGAGGCGCGCCTTCGGCGGCAGGCCGACGGGACGGGTGCGGTACCGGGCGGCCAGATCCAGGGCAGGATCCTCACCCTCGCTGATGGTCAGGCACGGCACGTCGAACGCGCAGGCCGTGCAGTGCGCCCCCGGCGACGGGTACACCGCCACCGCCGGGTCGAGCATCTCCAGCGCCTCTGCCGCGATGAGCGTCCCCATGCCCGCGATCTCCTCGCGGGTGCGCCGGATCCGGGTCCGCCGGATCATCCCGCTGGTCTGCTGCTCCACCCGCCCGACCCCCTCCGGCTCCGGCGGGCGCCCGTACTGCCGCTGGTGCTGAGCAACGTTGCGGCCGCCGCCGCTGCCCTCGTGCTGGGGGTAGCCACCCCGGCCCGCCCGGCCGGTCAGGGTCCCCGCCGGCGGTGCACCGTAGTCAGCGCCAATGAGGATCTCGTTGTGGATCGTGCCGGCCACGTCCATGCCGATGTAGGTGTCCTCCCACGCCCAGCAGGCGGCCACCGACTCCTCGTCGAGCAGCAGCGATCTGATGTCCTGCCACGCGGTGACGACCTGGTGGCGGACCACCCAGTAGACGTCGTACACGTCGATGGCGAGCAGGTCGACCCGGTCGGTGTAGACGATGCGGCGGCCGTCGGGCAGGTGCAGCCCCCGGCCGGGTTCGCCCGGATGCGGTACCAACGCCTCGACCTCGTGGTCGATCCGGATCGGCCCGAAGTCGTCCAGGCTCGGCGCCCACTCGAGGTAGCGCTCCAGCAGGGCAGTCCCGACGTCGACATTGACCGTCCGCTGCGGCGAGGACGGCTGCCCGGCGATCGAGCGCATGAACGCCTTGCGCACCAGCGGCAGCACGATTCCGCTCTGCCAGTCCCACATACCCGGGTAGTAGTAGACCGCCAGCGCGTCGCGGATCGCCGCCGCGACGTCGACCGGCGGCGTCTGCACCGGTTCCAGATTGCGCCGATGGGAGGAGCCGAAGTCCCATAGCCGCCGGCACCGTTTGTACGACGCCCGCTCCGCGGCCGTGATCCGATAGTCCACGGCTCAGTGCCCCAACGGCTGCGGCTCGGCAGCCGGCCGAACGCCGAAGAGGTCAGGCCCACCCGAGGGCCCGGCACTCAATGGGTACGGCTCCGACAGCGGCCACCGGCACCGGTCGCCGCCGGCCATCGACTCCATCTCATCGAGCATGTCCTGGCAGAACGCCTCGAACCGGACGGGATCGGCGCCCGGCCAGTTCCCGGAGAAGTACATCCAGACGTCGGCGCCCGCGCTGGACGGCGGCAGCCCGGCACCCTGGACGACGACATGCCACGCGTACGCCGTACCGCGGCGTTCGACGTACACGGTGTCCTCGGGGGTGGGGGCGGCCTGCGCCAAGGCTGCGAACAGTTCGGTCCGATCCATCGGGCCCACCCCCCGGCGTCAGGCTACCGATCAGACGGGGTGGCGGGCGATGAGTTGCCGGGTGATCACCTGGCGCTGGATCTCGTTCGTACCCTCGCCGACGATCATCAGCGGCGCGTCGCGGAAGTACCGCTCGATGTCGAACTCGGTCGAGTAGCCGTAGCCGCCGTGTATCCGCATGGCATCAAGGCAGATCTCCATGCATGCCTCGGAGGCGAACAGCTTCGCCATGCCGGCCTCGAGATCGGCCCGTTCCCCCGCGTCCAGCCGTCGCGCGGCCTGCACCGCGAGCAACCGCGCCGCTTCCAGCTTCGTGGCCATGTCCGCGAGATAGTTGCCGATCGACTGGTGCTGCCAGATCGGCTTGCCGAAGGCGTGCCGCTGCTGCGCGTACCGCAACGAGTCCTCCAGCGCCGCCCGCGCCACGCCGATCGCGCGGCCGGCCACCTGGATCCGGCCGAGTTCCAACCCGCGCATCATCTGCGAGAAACCCGCGCCCTCCGCGCCGCCGAGCAGCACGTCCGCCGGCACCCGGCAGTCGACGAAGCTCAACTCGCAGGACTCCACGCCGCGGTATCCGAGTTTCCCGAGGTCCCCGGAGACGGTTAATCCGGCGGTCGGTTCGACGAGCAGGATCGAGATGCCCCGGTACGGCGGATCGGCGGCAGGGTCGGTCTTGCACAACACCGCGAGCAGGCCGGAGCGGCGGGCATTCGTGATCCAGGTCTTGGCGCCGTCGATGACGTAGGACGCCCCGTCCCGGCGCGCGGCAGTCCGCAGCGCCTGCAGGTCCGAACCGCCGCCCGGCTCGGTCAGCGCCATCGTCGCCCGCAGCTCGCCGGTCGCCATACGTGGCAGATAGCGCTGGCGCTGCTGCTCGGTGCCGAACTCGGTCAGCAGCCGGGTCACGACACTGTGCCCGCCTACCGCGCCGGCCAGGCTCATCCAGCCGCGGGCAAGTTCTTCGGTGACCCGCAGGTAGCACTCGGTGGAGACGTGCACCTCGCCATACGGCGGGGGCACGCACAAACCGAAGACCCCGAGCGCCTTCATCCGCTCGATGAATTCCTCGGGATACCCGCCGGAGTGCTCGATCTCCCGAACCCGCGGCCGTACGTCGGTGTCCACGAAGCGGGCGACGACCTCTACCACGGCTTCCTCTTCGCTGCTCAGCCCCACTTGGTCACCCTAGGTGCCGGTCGCTCCAGGTGCGCAGGGCAGAGTGAGGCAGCATGCGGCCGGACGTCCGGGCCTGGTTCGAGCGCCGGACCTACGCCCAATCCCAGTGGACGGACAGTGAGCTGGTCGACCACATGAGCGCCCGGATCAGCGTGGTGCTGCCCGCGCTGGACGAGGAGACACGGTCGGCGCGATCGTCACGACGATCCGGACCGCGCTCGTCACAGTCCGGACCTCGCGGCCCTCGGCCGGATGGCCGGCCAGATTCAGCAGGTCGCGAACGCTCGACCGGGCATGGAACGGCAGCAATCGCAGCAGCTGACCCAGTTTCACCACGGCAGCGTCGGCTACCTGCCCGTGACCACCGACGTGAGCATCACCCAGCGCCCGCCGTTGGACACAGTTCCGGCGTACCGGGGCGGCTGGAGATGCCGTGCGCCATCAGCGCTCGTCGGTGATGATGAGGTTGACCACGACGGCTTCGATGAGACGAGGGACGCCATGTCAGCACCACCGATCCCGGACGACCCGAGCGGACCCGGCGACCCGATGCCGGACGGAATGCCCGAGGACCCGATCCCTGGCGATCCCATGCCCGGGGAGCCGATGCCCGGCGCGCCGTCACCCCAGGACCCCTTCGGCGACCCGCCTCAGCCCAACCCCGGGCTGCCGGCCCCGCCGATCCTGCCCTGACTGCAGCACCGCCGTACCGCAGTCCGTTCAACCGTGCTCGTGGGGGCATGAGACGATCGCGCCGTGACGGCCGGCGACCCTGAAGCACACACGTTGGCTTCGGGGCTGGCTGAGCTGACCAGCGGTTTCAGCGTCGAGGTGACTCCGCGAGAGGCACCCAAAGTGCCGCACTTCGGCGAGGTGCTCGCGCCTGGAACCCGGGTCTACATCACATTTCTCGCGAACACGCCGTTCGAGGACACGCTGTCGCTCGCGGCCCGCGCGGTCCGCGAAGGGATGCGGCCGGTCCCCCACCTTGCCGTCCGCGCCATCCCCGACCGCGCCGCCCTGACGGGAATGGTCGCCGCGCTGGCCGGGATCGGCGTCACCGAGGTGCTCGTGGTCGCCGGGTCGGTGTCCAAGCCGGCCGGGGAGTACGAGGAGACGATGCAGGTGCTGCGCTCCGGC
>JACCXW010000009.1 GCA_013696785.1 Geodermatophilaceae bacterium
CTCCGGGCCGGAGTAGGCCACGACTGTCATGCCGAAGGCCGAGGAGTAGAAGTGTGCTGCCTGCTTGGCGTTGCCGACCGCGAACACCACCGCATCAAGGCCCTTGACGGGGAACGGGTCGTTCGCCGGGTCGTGTGCTACCGCCCCGACCAGGATGTCCAGCTCGGGGGCGGTGGGATCGGACAAGATGTCGGTCATTCAGCCACTGTTCACGCAGACAGACAGCCTGTGCAACCGCCGGACGAAAAACTGGACAACCTGTCTAGAGTTGCCGCTATGCAGCCCCACGACATAGACACGTTGGACGCCCGCCTGCTACTCCTGCTCCAGGCTGAGCCGCGCATCGGGGTCCTGGAATGTTCTCGCCGGCTCGGCGTAGCCCGGGGGACCGTGCAGGCGCGGCTCGACCGGCTACAGCGCACCGGCGTCATCCGCGGGTTCGGTCCGGATGTCGATCCGGTCGCCCTCGGGTACGGCGTCACCTCGTTCGCCACCATGCAGATACGGCAGGGCAGAGGAACCGCCGTGGCCGGTCGGCTCGCCGGGATTCCGGAGGTGATCGAGGTGTACACGATCACGGGCGACGCGGACCTGCTCGCGCGCATCGTGGCGCGGTCGAACACCGACCTGCAGCGCGTGATCGACGAGGTGGTGGCTGACGACGACATCGTCCGTACGTCGACGTACATCGCGCTGTCCGCACACGTCCCATACCGCACCGGTCCGCTGCTGGAACGGATGCTGGCACAGGCATGAGGCTCGCGACGTGGAACGTCAACTCGATCATCGCCCGGCTCCCCCGACTGCTGGAGTGGCTCGAGCAGGTCCAACCGGACGTGCTCTGCCTGCAGGAGACCAAGTGCTCCGACGACTCCTTCCCGTCCGCCGACCTTCGCCACCGGGGCTACGCGGCGGCCGCCCACGGCGACGGGCGATGGAACGGCGTGGCGATCTTGTCCCGTCTCGGCCTCGACGATGTCGTCGAGGGATTGCCCGGTGCGCCGAGCTTCCCGGAGCCGGACTCGCCGGCGGAGGCCCGGGCGGTCACGGCGACGTGCGGTCCGATCAGGGTGAGCAGCGTCTACGTGCCAAACGGGCGTGAGCCGGCCGACCCGCACTACTCGTACAAGTTGCGCTGGCTGAGTGCCCTCTGCGACGCAGTCGCGGGTGCCGCCGCCGGCCCGACACCGTTCGCCGTACTCGGGGACTTCAACGTCGCTCCCGCCGACGACGACGTATGGGATCCGTCCGCGTTCGTCGGTTCGACCCACGTCACAGAACCGGAACGGGCGGCGCTGGCGGCCCTTCGCGACCGTGGCCTGCACGACGTCGTACCGCGTCCGATGAAATACGACCGGCCGTTCACGTACTGGGACTACCGCGCCGGGATGTTCCACAAGAACATGGGCATGCGGATCGACCTGGTCTACGGCAACGGCGGTTTGGTCGCGGCGGTCGAGGACGCCTACGTGGACCGGGAGGCACGAAAGGGCAAGGGGCCTTCGGATCATGCGCCGGTCGTGATCGACCTCAAGCTGTGACGGAGGCTTAGCCGTGGAACGGTGTTGCCTCGAGGATCGTCACGGAGATCCGGTTTCCGCTCGGAGCGGTGTAAGTGACCGAGTCACCCGGGGTCCGACCGGTGATGGCGGTGCCCATCGCCGAGTCCGGCGAATAGACAGTGAGGTCTGTGGTCGCGCCGATCTCCCGTGATCCGAGCAAGAACTTCTCGCTCTCCTCGTCGTCGTACCTGATCGTCACGACCATGCCGGGTTCGACCACGCCGTTGTCCGCCGGCGCATCACCGACGTGGGCATTGCGGAGCAGATCCTGCAGCTGCCGGATCCGGGCCTCCTGCTTGCCCTGCTCCTCCTTTGCGGCGTGATAGCCGCCGTTCTCCTTGAGGTCGCCCTCTTCGCGGCGGGCGTTGATCTCCGCGGCGATCGCGATCCGTCCACCGATCAGGTTGTCGAGTTCGGCCCGCAGCCGGTCATGTGCTTCCTGGGTCAGCCAGGCAGCCGTCGTGGCCTCATGGTCGGTGGTCGACACGGTACGTCCTTCCAATGGGAAACAAATCGGCCCGGCGGCAACCGCCCAGGCCATCCCACGAAAGTAACACCCGGTCAGCTTTGGCCGAGGTCTGTCGCAGAGGGGTAGGCGGACCGGGAATGCCGGGACCAGGAAGAATCGTTGCTCAGCGACAGGCCCGGACGTCGGGCGCGGTGAGAGGACGAGGCGAGAACGGATGACCGGCAGCCCGGGGAACGAGCGAGCTCAGCTCCGGCTGATGGCCGTGCACGCGCACCCGGACGACGAATCGAGCAAGGGCGCCGCGACTATGGCGCGGTACGTGCGCGAAGGCGTCGACGTGCTCGTGGTGACGTGTACCGGCGGCGAACGTGGCTCGGTGCTGAACCCGGCCATGGACCGCCCGGAGGTGCTGGCGAACCTGTCGGCGATCCGCGCGGCAGAGATGGAGGCCGCACGGGAGATCCTCGGTGTCCGCCAGGCGTGGCTCGGCTTCGTCGACTCGGGGCTACCCGAGGGCGATCCGCTGCCCCCGCTGCCGGAGGGCTGCTTCGCGCTGCAGCCGCTGGACGTCGCCGCGGTTCCCCTGGTCCGGCTGATCCGCGAGTTCCGGCCGCACGTCGTCACGACGTACGACGAACGAGGCGGCTACCCCCATCCCGACCACATCCGCACCCACGAGGTGTCGATCGAGGCGTTCGAGGCGGCCGGCGACCCGGACCGCTACCCCGGCACCGGTGACCCCTGGCAGCCCTTGAAGCTCTACTACCACATGACATTCACCAAGCCCCGCCTCGTGGCGATGCACGACGCGATGCTGGCCCGCAAGCTCGACTCGCCGTACGCCGAATGGCTGGGGAGCTGGGACGACAGCAAGGACATCTCCGATCGGGTCACGACGCGGGTGCAGTGCTCCGAGTACTTCGAGCTGCGGGACCAGGCACTGATCGCGCACGCCACCCAGGTCGACCCCACCGGGCGCTGGTTCGCCATGCCGATGGACGTCCAGCGCGACACGTGGCCGACGGAGGACTACGAACTCGTCCGATCACTCGTGGAGCCGCTCGAACCCGGGACGACCGAGGACGACCTGTTCACCGGCGTCGCCGCGAGGGTCGAGGCATGACGCGGTCCCTGGCCGGCGCGTTGCTCGCGGTCGAGGAGCCGTACGAGGCCGGGCCGACGGCACTGTTCGTCATCGTCCTGCTGGCGATCGGCATCTTCTTCCTCGCGCGGTCCATGCTCAAGCACCTGAAGCGTGTGCCGGCCAGTTTCGACCCGCCCGACGCGCAGTCGACTGATCCGAGCGGGCCCGAACCGGCTCCCGACGGCGACCGCAACGACTTACCGCGGCCCTAAGGCTGCACCAGGACCTACTCCGCCCGGGCCGCCCCGGACGAGGCAACGGCGGCGAAGACGGTCGGCGGGTCGAAGCCCCGGCTCCGGAACGCATCGGCGACCGCAGCTTCCAGCGCCTCCTGGCGGATGCTTTCGACCAGGGCGATGATGGCGCCTCCGAAACCGGCACCGGTCATCCGGGCGCCGTACGCCCCGGCGGCGATGGCGCAGTCCACGGCCAGGTCCTGACGTTGGCTGCTGACCTCGAAGTCCTCGCGCAGCGAGACGTGTGAGGCGGTGAACGCCGGCCCGATCTCGCGAAGATCCCGCCTCGATCGCAGCACGTCCACGACGTCGAGAACCCTCGCGTTCTCGGTGACGACATGGCGGACCCGACGACGCATCGTCGGGTCGGGCAGCCGTCGCAGCACCTGGTCGAGATCATCGGCGGGCACGTCACGAAGCGCCGGTACGCCGATCGTCTGCGCCGCGAGGTGGCACATCGCACGTCTCTGGGCGTACTGCCCGTCGGCCAGCCGATGGGGCGCGCCGGTGTCCACCACCAGCAGCGCCAGGCCGTGAGCCGCCGGATCGAAGGGCAACTGTTCGACGAGAAGTGAGCGGGTGTCCAGGAACATCGCATTGCCGTCCCGGCCCTGGATGGAGGCCATCTGGTCCATCACACCGGTGGGCACGCCGACGAAGTCGTTCTCGGCGCGGCGTACGAGCAGGGCGAGCTCAGTGCCGCCGACATCCACCCCGGCGAGGTCGACCATGGCCCGGGCCGCTGCACAGCCGAGGGCTGCTGACGAGGACAGCCCGGCGCCGACCGGCACACCGGAATCGACGAACAACTCGATGTCGGGGACGGCGTACCCACCGCTGCGCAGCGCCCAGCAGACTCCGGCGACGTACGCCGCCCACCCCGCGACGTCACCGGGAGCCACGGTCGCGGCGGCGAACCGGCCCACGGTGCCCTGCTGCCGTGACCTGATGATCGACACCCCGGCGGTGACCGCGGCCGCGGCCGCCGTGACCCGGCGGTCCAGAGCGATGGGCAGGACGTACCCGCCGTTGTAGTCGGTGTGCTCGCCGATGAGGTTGACCCGGCCGGGGGCGGCCCAGACACCTGCGGGCTGGTGTCCGATACGGTTGAGGAAGGCGTGCCGCACGTCGGCATTGGCG
>JACCXW010000041.1 GCA_013696785.1 Geodermatophilaceae bacterium
GGGCACGACCGCCGATCCCACCGTGAACTCGACGACAGCGACCACGACACCGGCGTTGCCGTACCCGGTCCGCTTGATCCGCCTGTGAGCCAGCAGCCGTAACTAGCCGTGAGCACTGGGCTTAGGCTGGCCCGACCATCGGCGCCGCCCGGACGGGGCCGTTCCCAGCGTGAGGAAGAAGTAGACGTCGTGCAGACGCAGCAGGTGCCGGACGGAACGGTCCCGGAGACGCCGGTCGACGAACAGCGACCTCCGCGGCCGTCCTGGTATCGGCGCCTGGTCGTCCTGGTTCCGCTGGGGCTGCTTGCGTTGCTGGCCCTGGGCTACGGCGCGGATCTGGCGCTCGCCGGCGACGACATCCCGAGGGGTACGTCGGTCTCCGGCGCCGCCATCGGAGGGCTCGACCGCTCCGCTGCCGAAGGGGTGCTGCGCGAGGAGGTCGCCCCGGAGTTGACTCGCGACCGCGACGTGACGGCTGGGTCGGTCGAGCTGACAGCCGCGCCCGTAGACGCGGGGATCAGCCTGGACGTCGACGCGACCTTGGACGCTGCGGGCGGGCAACCACTGAACCCCCTCACCAGGCTGGTGTCCCTGTTCGGTGGAGAGCGCGACGTGGCTCCAGTCCTCGCGGTGGACGACGCGGCGCTCACCGCAGCGATCGAGGGATATGCCGCCGAAGTCGACCTCGAGCCGGTCGAGGGCACAATCACCATCGAGGGAACGACCGCGGTCGCGGTGCCCCCTGTGGAGGGTCAACGCCTCGACCGTGACGCAGCCGCACAACAGATTCTGGCCGCGGTCCGCGACGACGACTCCGCTGTGGACTTCGCCGTCGACCAGCAGCCCGCCCGAGTGAGCGCAGACGCTGTGCAACAGGCCCTCGACGAATTCGCGATCCCGGCGCTGGCCGGCCCCGTTGTCGCCACCGGCCCGGATGGTGCGCGCGCGGAGATACCGGTGACGACGATCGCCGCGGCGTTGCGGTTCGAGCCGGGCGATGACGGCACGCTGGTCCCCGTGCTGGACCCGGCAGCCCTGCAGACGGCGCTGGGCGACACGCTGACACCGTTCACCACACCGCCCGTGGACGCCGGTTTCACCGTCAACGGCGCAGGCGTTGCCGTCGTGCCGGCCGTGGACGGGAGAGTCGCCGACGTACCGGCACTTGCCACCGGACTGCTCGACGTACTGGCCCAACCGGTTCCGCGGGAGATCGTGGTTCCGGTGATCACAGCGCCGGCGGAGCTGACCACGGAGGAGGCGCGCGGTCTCGGCATCACCGAGCAGATCAGCACGTTCACGACCTACTTCACGAACGAGAACTCCGGCGAGAACATCCGGGTGGTCGCGGCCGAGGTCGACGGTGCCGTCGTACCGGCCGGTGAGACGTTCAGCCTGAACGGATTCACCGGTCCGCGGACGGAGGCTGAGGGCTACATCGAGTCGACCATCATCGAGAACGGCGAGTTCGTACAGGCCGTCGGCGGTGGAATCTCGCAGTTCGCCACCACGATGTTCAACGCCTTGTTCTTCGCCGGCCTCGAGGACGTCACGCACCAGCCGCACAGCTACTACATCAGCCGCTATCCGGCGGGTCGGGAGGCGACGGTCTTCTACGACAGCATCGACCTCGCCTGGCGCAACGACAGCGACACCGCCGTCTACGTCGACACGCAGTGGGAGCCCGGTGCCATCACAGTGTCGTTCTATGGCACGAAGCACTTCGACATCGAGTCGATCAGCGGCGCGCGGTACAACTACAGCGAGCCGCAGACGCAGCGCAAACCCGACGACGGCGATTGTGTGGCGCAGAGTGGCAGTGCGGGATTCGACATCAGCGTGACGCGGGTGTTCCGGCCGGTCGGCGGCGGCAGCGTGCTGCGCGAGGAAGTCTTCAACACCCGGTACAACGCCGTACCCGAGATCATCTGCGAGTAGCGTGAAGAGCGCACTCTTCGTGAGCGGCCACATCCATTGCGCTGCATGGCCAGCTGTCGGAGACTACGAAACAGCCGGACCGTCTCGACGGCCCGCCCGGGGAGGTGTGGTCGTGTCCCGAACGCGAATCGTCTTCTGTGCGGTCGCGGCCCTCATGGTGGGTGCCGCCGGACCGGCGTCCGGTCAAGGGGATGCTCAACCGGAGGGCCGGACGTCGCCGCCGGTTGCCACCACGCAGGCGACGGCGGACGCACAGGCAGCGCTCGCCGCTGCCGACACCGGCCTAAAGTTCGCCGCGAACCGGGGTCAGTGGCCCGACGACGTTCGCTTCCTGGCCCGGCTGGGCGGCGCGGACCTGTGGGTCACCGACGACGGCATGGTCTACGACTTCTACGCGGTGGAGGGCGACCTGCCCGCCGCCACCTCGGTCGAGCGCGCGAAGCCGGACGAAGGTGAGGCAGCGGGGACCAGGCACGGTCAGGTGGTTCGGATGCGGTTCGAGGGAGCCCGAACCGACCGGGTCACCGGGCACGGCCTGCAGCCGATGTATCACAACTACCTCCTCGGCGACGACCCGGCGGGGTGGGCAGCGCACGTCCCCCTGTACGACGAGGTGGTGCTGGAGGGTCTGTACGACGGCGTGGACCTGCGGCTGTATGACGACGGCGGGCTGCCCCGTTACGACCTGCTGCTGGCTGCGGGCGCCGACCTGGATCAGGTTCGGGTGGGCTTCGTGGGCGCCGACGCGATGAGTCTGACACCCGAAGGTGCGGTGCGGCTGGACACCGCGTTGGGGCCAGTGGAACAGCGCGGGCTGCTCGCCTACCAGCAGGGCGCCGGCGGTGCGCGCGAGGAGGTGCCCAGCGCATTCCGGCGTAACCCCGACGGAACCCTCGGGTTCACCGCCAGCGCCGATCCGACCCGGGCGCTGGTGGTCGACCCGCTGCTGTGGTCCACCTTCCTTGGTGGGGGCCGCTACGAGCTCGCAGACGCAGTGGCCATCAGCCCGAACGGGACCGTGACCGTTGCCGGGTATACCGAGGGCCTCGGATTCCCGAAGACGCCTGGGGCCTACGACACCGAGTACAACGGCGGCGGTGACGCCTTCATCACCGGTCTGTCCGCCGACGGAGAGCTGCGCTACTCCACGTTTCTCGGCGGATCCGACAGTGACTACGCCACCGACATCGCCCTTGGCCCGGAAGGCGCCACGACCGTCACCGGGGGCACGTACAGCACGGACTTCCCCGTGACCGCAGGCGCCTACGACACCAGCTACAACGTGTCTGACGCGTTCATCGCGAGGCTGAGCTCTGATGGCTCGACTCTGGGCTACGCCACATATCTCGGAGGCTCGACCACAGAATTCTCGCGCTCGGTCGACGTCGGCTCGGATGGCTCGGCCACCGTCACCGGATCCACGTTCAGCGAAGACTTCCCTGCGACACCGGGGGCGTACGACACCACCTTCAACGGCGGCGGCACGTACGGGACCGACGTGTTCGTCACCAGGCTGAGCCCCAACGGGAGCACCCTGCGCTACAGCACCTATCTCGGAGGCGTGGACGACGATGAAGCCTATGGCGTGGCCGTTGGACCGGACGGACTGGCCACCGTGGTCGGATACACACTCGGTAACGGCTTCCCGACGACCGCCGACGCCTACGACACCAGCTACAACGGCGGTGGCCAGTTCGGCGGTGGGGACGCGTTCGCCGTCCGGCTGAGCGCCAACGGGCGAGCCCTGCGCTATTCCACCTTCCTCGGCGGCGGGGACTACGAGAGCGCCACCAGTATCGTCCTGGCGCCCGACGGCTCCGCCGTCGTCACGGGGTACACCGCCGCTCTGGATTTCCCGACGACGC
The DNA here is from genome assembly GCA_013696785.1 of Geodermatophilaceae bacterium. Lineage (GTDB taxonomy): Bacteria > Actinomycetota > Actinomycetes > Mycobacteriales > Geodermatophilaceae > JACCTY01. Next base: position 3,804 of record JACCXW010000041.1, read on the forward strand.
CCGGCGCGTTCGACACCACTCCCGGCGACTTTGGCAGCGACGCGTTCGTCACCCGGTTCGCCGTCGACGGCGGCGCGCTGCTCTACTCCACCTTCCTCGGCGGTTCGGGCTACGACGACGCAAACGCCGTCGCCCTCGGCCCCGACGGCGCTGTCACCGTCGTCGGCTACACCGAGAGCTTGGACTTCCCCACGACCCCCGGTGCGGACACCACCATCAACCTCTCCGGTGATGCGTACGCCGCCCGACTGAGCCCCGACGGGGCGAGCCTGCGTTACGGCACCTACGTCGGCGGGTCCAGCTTTGAGACCGCGACCGCGGTCGCCGTTGCCGACGACGGATCGGCCACTCTCGCCGGGTCCACCTACAGCGCAGACCTCCGAACGACGCCCGGCGCCGCGGACACCACCTACAACGGCTCCCGGGACGCGTTCATCGCGCGGATCGGCGGTGGGCCTTAGGCGGCCCGTCGACAGCGAGTCCCATCGCCGGGTGGATGGCGGGTCGCTGAGTACAGCAACACGACGCCGTACCGGAGCTTTCAGTGACGCCCGGCGCCTACGACAGCATCAACGGCCGGTACGACGGGCTCATTACGCGGGTCGCCCTGAGTTGACTGAGCCGAGCCGCCCGGTCACACTGCCGGTGCTCCGCAAAAACTGAATAGACGTCCGCCCAGGGAAAGTCCGGTCCAAGTCCGGCGCTGACCCGCAACGGTAGGCCGCGTCCCGATGAGCGGCGAGCCCGACAACCTGCCGGACGTTTGCGATTCCATCCACCGTCGAGGTCACGGGGCGGATCACCCAGGGACGACCTGGCCGCCTCCCGCGCATCAGCGCAGGAGGCTTTGTTGTCAGAGTCGTCGGCACAGGTGGGCCAGCTCGGATCCCGCACCAGTTGGTTCCGAAAGGCGCTCATGCCCCGCACCCGCCGCCGCTACCTTGCGCGCACCAGCACTGCCCTGCTCGTGGCCTGCACCGGTCTCCTACTCGGGTTGCAGCGTCCCGCGCTGGCCGAGTCGCCCAGCTCCGATCTGGCCGACACGGCAGCGGGCTGGCTGGTCAGCCAGCTCGTGGACGGCGACGGCGACGGTGTCGGCGACCACGTCGAGATCTTCATCGACCTGAACGGCAACGGCGAGGTCGACCCGGACGAACTGTTCCCCGACTACGGGCTGACCGCGGACGTGATCGTCGCGCTCGCCGCGGCAGGGGTCGGCGGTGACGCGTCAGCGGACGCCACGGACTACCTCGAGGCAAACGTGGAGCTGTACGTCGGGGCCGCCGAGGGCGTCGGCGATCCCGACGGGGAGTTCTACGCCGGGGCACTGGCCAAGAGCCTGCTCGTCGCCGACATCACCGGGCGGGATCCCGCGGACTTCGGTGGTGTGGACCTGGTTGCCCGGCTGCTGTTCACCGAGACCCCCGAGGGCAGGTTCTCCGACGTCTCGGCCTTCGGTGACTTCAGCAACAACATCGGCCAGTCACTCGCGGTCGTCGCGCTCGGTCGTGCCGCGCCCGGCCAGCTGACGCCGGAAGCCGCCGGCTTCCTGGGCAGCCAACAATGTGTAGATGGTGGGCCGCAGGACGGCAACGTGCCGCTGACGATCGGTGCCGACCCGTGCCTGCCCGCCTCGGCGAGCATCGACACGACGAGTTTTGCGGTCCAGGCGTTCCGGTCGCTCGACGCCGGCCCCGAGATCGGCCCCGCTCTCGACTTCCTGCTGCGCAACCAGGAGGCAGACGGGGGATTCAGCGACCTGGGGGTGGAGAACGCCAACAGCACAGGCCTGGCCGCGCAGGCGATCGGGAACAGCGACACGGTTCTGGATGCCTACGAGGCGGCGGTTCAGTGGCTGTCCGAGCGCCAGCTCGATTGCTCGGCGCCAATGGAACAGCAGGGTGCCATCGCGTTCACCGATGGCCCCGACGGCGAACCTGTCTACGACGACCGTGCGACCCGGGCCTCGGCGCAGGCCGTTCCCGGGATAGTAGGCCTGCACCTGTTCGAGATCGATGCGGCCGGCTCAGCGCCGGCAGCTCCGCGGCTGGAGTGCGGGACACCCACTCCGACGCCTACGCCTACGCCGACGCCGACTCC
>JACCXW010000063.1 GCA_013696785.1 Geodermatophilaceae bacterium
GCGGTCCATCAAGGGCAGGGCGTCGGCAGCGAGGCGGAGCAGCCGGGAAAGACCGACGAGCCCGACGAGGTGCCCGCGGTGGACCTTGCGTTAGGCGGTCCGCCGTCCACCATGAACGACCTACCGAGTGGCGCCGCTTTCGGGACGCTGGTGCACGAGGTGTTGGAGACCGTGGACACGTCGGTGGTTTCGCTGCCGGATGAGCTGCTGCGTTGCTGCCGGGAGGCGGTGAGGCGGCAGCTCGCCGACGTGGAGCCGGCAGCCATGGCCGAGGCGCTGCTGCCGGTGTTGCTGACACCGCTGGGTACGCGGGCGCTTGCCGACATCGCGCCGGCCGATCGGCTTGCCGAGCTGAACTTCGAGCTGCCACTTGCCGGGGGCGACGACCCGGTGGTGGGGGAGGTGACGCTACGGCGGGTGGCCGACCTGCTGCGCTGGGAGCTGCCCGCTGACGACGTACTCGCGCCGTACGCCGATCTGCTGGCGTCGGTGGACGCCCCGGCGCTGCGCGGCTACCTGTCCGGCTCGATCGACATGGTCGTGCGGCTGGACGGTCCGCGGTACATCGTCGTGGACTACAAGACGAACCGGCTCGCCCGTGGCGATCTGACGGCACTGCACTACACGCGGGAGGCGATGGCAGCGGAGATGCTGCGGGCGCACTACCCGTTGCAGGCGCTGCTGTATTGCGTCGCAGTGCATCGGTATCTGCGGTGGCGGCAGCCGGGCTACGACCCTGCGGTGCATCTCGGTGGGGTGCAGTACCTGTTCGTGCGCGGGATGGTGGGACCGCTGACGCCCGGTGGGTGCGGAGTGTTCGACTGGCAGCCGCCGGCCGCATTGGTGGTCGCGCTGTCTGACGTGCTGGCTGGCCGCTCGTGAAGGTGATGGCCGCTCGAGATGGGCTGGCGGCGTTCAACGACGCGGGGGTGCTGGAGGCAGCCGACGTACATGTGGCCCTGCGATTGGGCAGGCTCGGGGGCGAATCCGATCCGGCCGTGCTGCTGGCGGCGGCACTTGCCGTCCGGGCGGTACGGCTCGGATCGGTGTGCGTCGACCTGGAACGGTTGCGGGAGGTGTACGTCGAGGACGTCGACATCGACGCGCTGCCGTGGCCCGCGTACGACGACGTGGTCGCCGGGCTGCGGGTGAGCCCGCTGGTGGTTGGCTCTTCCGCGGGAGCGTTGCGGCCGCTGCGATTGGTGGACACCGACGAGGGCCTGCTGCTGTACCTGGAGCGGTACTTCCGGCAGGAGCAGACGATCCGCCAGTTCTTGGATTCCCGGTCCGGGTCGTCTCCGCCGTACGACACGTCGGAGCTGGGTGCTGGCTTGGCCACGGCGTTTCCGGCTGCCGCGCCTGATCGGCAGCGGGTCGCTGCAGCGTTGGCGGTGACGCGGTGGACGAGCGTCGTCACGGGTGGGCCGGGTACGGGCAAGACGCACACGATCGCGCGGATCGTCCTGCTGCTCCAGGCGCAGGCGCCGGGGCTGCGGGTGGCCTTGGCTGCCCCGACTGGGAAGGCCGCGGCCCGGCTGGAAGAGGAAGTAGGCGCTTCGGGGCTTGATCTTCGGGCCATGACGCTGCACCGGCTGCTGGGCTGGCTGCCGGGTAGCTCGAGCCGGTTCCGGCACGATGCGACGAATCGGCTGCCGTACGACGTGGTGGTCGTCGACGAGTGCTCAATGGTGTCGCTGACGATGATGGCCCGGCTGATGGAGGCGGTCCGCCCGGACGCGCGACTGGTGTTGGTCGGCGACGCCGACCAGCTGGCCTCGATCGATGCCGGGGCTGTGCTGGCGGATCTGGTCGCCCGCCCGGGTGGCGGTTCGGTGGATCCGGCGCTGGCAAGGGTGGTCGGTGCCGATCTTGCGGCTGTGGACGACCCGCTGGAGGCTCGGCTGTCGCCGGGGGAGCTGGCGGGACTGGGCAACGGAATGGTCCGTCTTTCGCGCGGCCGCCGCTTCGGCGGGGCGATCGCATCTCTGGCCGTGGCGATACGCAACGGCGACGCCGACGAGGCGATGGCGCTGCTGACCAGCGGGGCGGACGAGCTGTCCTTCCACGCGCCGGGTGATATGTCCGAACTACAGGAGGACGTGATCGCGACGTCGTTGGCGGTGATGTCGGCCGCCGAGGCCGGAGACGCCGATGGCGCGCTAGCGGCATTGGAAGAGCACCGCCTGCTGTGCGCCCATCGGCACGGTCCGTTCGGGGTGGCGGAATGGGACCGGCGGGCGCGGGAGTGGGTGCAGGCTGCGACCGGACAACGGTTGGACCCTTGGACCTGGTACCCAGGTCAGCCACTGCTGGTGACGGCCAATGACTACGACGCGAAGGTGTACAACGGCGACACGGGCGTCGTGGTTGCTTCGAGGGATGGCGTTGTCGCGGTGTTCGGCCGGGCCGGCGAGCCCGTGCGGCTGCATCCGTCGCGACTGGCCGCGGTGCAAACGGTGTACGCGATGACGATTCACCGCTCGCAGGGCAGCCAGTACCGCCGGGTCTCGGTTGTGC
>JACCXW010000076.1 GCA_013696785.1 Geodermatophilaceae bacterium
ACGTGGACGCTGCCACGGCTGATCGGGCACGCCAGGGCAGCGGAACTGATGCTGCTCGCCCAGCCCGTCGATGCCGCCCGGGCGTTGGCACTCGGGATGGTGACCGAGGTCGTACCGGACGAGGAACTCCAGGAACGCGCCGCCACTCTCGCGTCTGACCTGGCCGCCGGACCGACGCTGGCATACGCAGCGATCAAGGCTGCCCTCGCCTACAGCGCCAGTCACGACCTCCCGACGTCGCTGGACAACGAGGGCGGGCACATGGCTAGCACCGGTCTGAGCGAGGACCACCGGGCCGCCGTACAGGCGTTCATGGACAAGACCAAGCCGACGTTCGGCGGCCGCTAGCCGGCCCGCCAGCACGACGCGACATGGTCGTCGACCATGCCGGTCGCCTGCATGAGCGCATACGCCGTCGTCGGGCCGACGAACCGGAAACCGCGTCGCTTGAGCTCCTTGGCCATGGCGGCGGATGCCGCGCTCGTCGCGGGCACGTCGGCGATCGTCGGCGGGCGTTGTCGCCCATCGGACGATTCGGCGAAGGACCACAGGAGCGCATCGAGTCCCTCGGCCAGTTCGAGCGCCACCCGGGCATTGGAGATCGTGGCGTCGATCTTCGCCCGGTTGCGGACGATCCCGGCATCGGCCAGCAGGCGGCGTACGTCGTCGTCCCCGTACGCCGCCACGGTGGGGATGTGGAAGCCGCCGAAGGCAGCCCGGAAGTTCTCCCGCTTGCGCAGGATCGTGATCCAGGACAGGCCCGACTGGAACGCCTCAAGGGCCAAGCGCTCGAACAAGGCGTCGTCCCCGTGCACGGGCACGCCCCATTCCTCGTCGTGATAGACGAGGTATTCCGCGGCACCCGCAGCCCACCCGCAGCGCTCCATGGCGACCCTTACTACTCCTCGGCGGCGGATCAGTCAGGATGACCCCCATGGAGACGGTGTTCGAGACATGGCGCGTGCAGCTGGACGATCCCGACGCCTTCCGCCAGCCGGGAATGACCCTGCGGGTACGGGCGGACGGACACGACGACTCGATCAGCGTGATCGTGTTGCTCGACCGCGTGCTGGTGTCGGTCTCACGCACCCCCGCGGCCCAGCTGCGCACGGCCCTCGAGCACCATCGCCCCCCCGAGACGCTGGTCGAGGAGGCCACCATGGCCCGGATGGTCGGTGCCATCGAGCGCACCCTGGGTCCGGCCGTGCTCGAGTACCTCGACGCCGACCAGTTCGTCCCGCAGGACTCCAGCGGCCTCATCGCCGTCGACGCTGATGACGCGGGGCTCGCGGCCCTGGCGGAGCGTTGCGGTCCCGAGGATGCGGCCGAGAGCGACGTCCGGGTGTGGGCGTCGCCGGTCTGGGTGCTTGCGGAGGGCGACATGGTTGTCGCCGCGTCCGGCTTCGAAGTCTGGGCGGACGCCGTGGCCCATCTGGGCGTGCTCACGGACCCGTCGCACCGCGGACGGGGCCTCGGCCGCCGGGTCGCCGGTGCCGCGGTGGCCGCGGCGCTGGAACGGGGCCTGATCCCGCAATGGCGCGCCAGGGCCGACCTCACCGCATCCCGTCGGGTCGCCGAGGTCCTGGGCTTCGAGGAACGCGGACAGCAGGCGGTGTTCTGGCCGCACTAGAGTCCCCCGTCATGCGGGTGCTCGTGACTGGTGGCGCCGGGTTCATCGGGTCCCACGTCGCCGAGGAACTACTTGCCGCCGGATACGAGGTCCGAGTCCTCGACGCCCTTCTTCCCGCCGTGCATCCGGCGTACCCGAACGGACGGCCCGATCTCCCCGCCGGCATCGAACTGATCGTCGGGGACGTACGAGACCGGGCCACAGTCGACGCGGCACTGTCCACTGTGGACGTGGTGTGCCACCAGGCTGCGATGGTAGGTCTCGGCCTGGACGTGCAGGACATGCCGGAGTACGCCGGAATCAACGACCTCGGCACAGCCGTCGTTCTCGCGGCAATGGATCGGGCCGGCATCGGGCGGCTCGTCCTGGCCAGCTCGATGGTGATCTACGGCGAGGGGCGCTACGGCTGCCGGGAGCACGGCGTCGTCCGGCCGGCAGCGCGCGATCGTGGTGACCTCGACGCCGGCCGGTTCGAGCCCCGCTGCCCCGTCTGCGGCGCCGGGCTGGAATCCGGGACCGTGCCGGAGGACGCACCGGCGGACCCTCGCAACACGTACGCCGCCACCAAACTCGCGCAAGAACATCTCGCCTCGGCGTGGGCGCGAAGTACCGGCGGGACCGCCGCGGCGCTGCGCTACCACAACGTGTACGGGCCGCGGATGCCCAAGGACACGCCGTACGCCGGCGTCGCCTCGATCTTCCGATCGAAGCTGGAGCAGGGTCTGGCGCCGCAGGTCTTCGAGGACGGCGGCCAGCTGCGGGACTTCGTCCACGTGCGGGACGTCGCCGCCGCGAACCTGGCGGCGCTGCGGCACGACCTGCCCGCTGGGGAGCTGCGCGCGTACAACATCGCATCGGGCGTGCCGCACACCGTCGGCGAGATGGCCTCGGCCCTGGCCGACGCAATCGGCGGTCCGCCGCCGATCATCACCGGCGAGTATCGCCTGGGCGATGTCCGGCACGTCGTGGCGAGCGCCGAGCGGGCTACCGAGGAACTCGGGTACGGCGCCCAGATCGGCTTCACCGAAGGGATGCGCGAGTTCGCGACGGCTCCGTTGCGCGGCTGAGCGAAGTGCAACGTGCGGCCGATGGTCGCCAGACCGGCCGACGCTACGGACGCAACGCGGGGCGGCGCGCGGTGGCAGCGGGAAGGCGGATGTCGAACCGGCAGCCGGGACCGTCGTTGCGGACCGTCACGGTGCCGTTGTGGGCCTCCACGAAACCGCGTGCGATGGCGAGTCCCAGTCCGCCGCCGGCCGCACCGTCCGTGGCCGGCGTCCGTGCGCTCTCACCGCGGAAGGCGACGTCGAATACCCGGTCCAGGTCCTCCTCGGGGATACCGCCGCACGCGTCACCGACGCTGAGCCAGACCTGCTCACCGTCCTCGCCGCCGCGCACCGTCACCGGTTCACCCGCAGGGCTGTGCCGGATCGCGTTCACGAGCAGGTTGCGGACCACCCGGTTCAGCTCGGACTCGCTACCGAGTACGACGGGAAGGGCGGCGGCATCGGCGACGAGCTCGACTCCTTTTGCCGCAGCTATCGGAGCCGCCGCCGAGACCGCGTCGGAGACGATGTCCCGCAGCGACACGTGCTCCAGGGTCAGGCCCAAAGCACCGGAGTTGATCCGGGACAGCTGGAACAGGTCGTCCACGAGCAGGGTCATCCGGTCGGTCTCCTGCCGCATCCGCCGGTAGTACTCCTGCACTGTCGCTGGGTCGCTGACGACATTGTCCTCCAGCGCCTCGGTCATCGCCCGCATCCCGGCCAGCGGCGTACGCAGGTCGTGGCTCACCCAGGCGACCACCTCCCGGCGGGAGGCCTCCAGCGTCCGCTCCCGCTCGCGCATCTCAGCGGCCCACATGCTGTCCGCGGCCAACCGGCGGCCCAGCCACAGGGAGCAGGACAAGCTGATCGCTCCCGCGACGACGACCAGTACCGCCAGTCGTGGCGTGTCCACCGTCGAGATGACCATGGCGCGGTTCGCCACGAGCAGGCTGACGATCACCGCCGTCACCGCCACGACGACGACTGCGGACACGCTGGCGGCCACCGAACGGCGCCGCAGCCTCCCGAGTACCAGCAGTCCCACGCCGGCCACCGCGACACCGCAGCCCAAGGCGATGACGGCTGTGAGCAGGACGTCGGGAATCACGAGGGGGCGCTCTCCGCCTTGGTAGGGGGTACTACCGCCGGAACCGGTTCGTAGCGGTAGCCGACGCCCCACACGGTGACGATGCGCTGCGGGACGGCGGCATCGCGCTCGATCTTCTCCCGCAGCCGCCGGACGTGCACGGTCACCGTGGCACTGTCGCCGAACGTCCACCCCCACACCTGTTCGAGCAGTTGGGTCCGGTCGAAGGCCTGCCGGGGATGGCGCAGGAAGAAGACCAGGAGGTCGAACTCGCGGGTCGTCAGGGGCAGCACGTCGCCGGATCGGATCGCCTGACGGGCTCCCAGGTCGACGACGAGCTCGCCGTCGGTGAGCACCTCGGCCACGTCCGGCCCGGTCGACCGACGCAGGATCGACTGCACGCGGAGGACCAGCTCGCGGGGACTGAACGGCTTGGTCAGATAGTCGTCGGCACCCTGCTCGAGCCCGAGCACGCGGTCGGATTCCTCGCCCAGCGCGGTCAGCATGATGACCGGTACGTCACGGGACTTCCGCAGTGCCCGGCACACCGCGAGTCCGCTCATGCCGGGAAGCATCAGGTCGAGGACCACGAGATCAGGCAGCCATCGGGCGGCGATCTCCAGCGCGGTGATGCCGTCCGCGGCCACCTGGACGCTCATCCCCGCCTTGTCGAAGTACCGGCGTACGACGTCGCTCACGGTCGGGTCGTCATCGACCACCAGGATCCGGGGGGCGCTCACCATTCGGTCCTGATCAGGACTTGTACGGCGATCGCCGCCACCACTTGGACCGCGAGCCAGCGGGCGCGGTGCCGTTCGTCGAGCAACGCCGTTGCCGTGAGCAGCCAGCCGAAGAAGGGGAGGTAGATGCGTTCCACCTCGCCCTTGCTCAGTAAGGACAGGTCGGCGATCAGGACACCGGCCAAGGCGGCGAGCGGGAGAATCGCCACCGCGGTACGCCGGCCGGCTCGCGTCACCGCCTGGCCGATCCCGGCGACACCGGCCGGGCCGATCGCCACCGCGACCGCGGCGAGATTCGCCACCAGAAAGAACATCGCCGGCCGGCTCTGCGCCGACGGACCGGCCTCGACCCGCTCCATCGTCGCGAGCAGCCCGGAGACCCACCAGAAGCCGGCGACGGCGAACGCGGCAACAACCACGAGTACCGCGCCGGCCGCGACTGCCAGCACCTGCCAGTTCCGGTGCACCAGGACGACTGCCAGGACCAGCGGTGCGAGCAGGACCAGGCCGTAGGAGAAGAACAGGGTCAGCCCCATCAGCAGGCCGCCGACCACGGCCAGCCGCCGGTTGCCGGAACGGGCGGCCAGCGCGAGGGCGGCAATTCCCCACGCGCTAATCCCCAGGAAAAGCGCATCCGCGGACGTGGCCAGCCAGATCGCGGTCGGGACCAGGATGAGGAACGGCGCGGCGGCGCGGGCCGGACCCTCCCCGGCAATGGATCGTAGGGCGATCAGAACGGCCGGTACAGCGCTGGCGCCGGCGCCGATGCACAGCGCCGCCGCCCAACCCGCGCCACCGAGCCCGACCGAATCGAGAAACGCGAACGTGAGCAGCGTGCCGGGGGGATGCCCCCCGACATGGGTGGTCCACGGGGTGGCGGAGTCGGCAGGCACGTGTGCCACGTAGCCCGAGAGCAGCTCGGCGAAAGAGCCGACCCGCGGCACGTCGTTGAGGTAGTCGTGCACGCTGGACAGTCCGCGGGTCAAGCCGCCGGCGCCGTCGACCACGGCGAGTGCCACTGCCCAGGCCGCGGCAGCCAGACCGGTCACCGGAAGGAGCCGCGCCCACGACATGCGGACGGAGACCCGAGTGGCGAAGCCGAGGAGGACACCGCCGACCACGACGGGGGCCAGCACCCCGATCGGGAGCCGCGGTTCCCAGGCGCCGGCGAGCAGCGGCCCGGCCAGATACAGCCGGACGCCGTCGGCACGCAGCGCCAAGCCGGCCGCCACGGAACCGGCGACGACGAGCGCGGCGATGACTACTGCGACGGCGGCGCCACGCTGTCGCTGGCGCAGGGCCGTGACCATAGCCCGACTCTAGGCGGACACGCGCTTGCTCAGCGCCGGCCGTTGGGAGTCTGTAACCACTTCCGCCTACACCGACAGTGACCGCTAAGTACTGTTCTAGCCATGCCGGACGTCGTACTCCCCTGCCTGAACGAGGCAGGGGCACTGCCCTGGGTGCTGTCTCGCATACCCGCCGGGTACCGGGCGATCGTCGCCGACAACGGCAGCATGGATGGATCCGCTGAAGTCGCACGGGAGCACGGCGCGCTGGTTGTCGACGTCCCGCAGCGCGGATTCGGCGCTGCGGCGCACGCCGGCCTGCTCGCCGCTACCGACGAAATCGTGTGCTTCATGGACGCCGACGCCTCCCTCGACCCGGGGCAGCTGCCCCGCGTCGCAGACCCGGTCAGTGCCGGGCAGGCAGACCTCGTGCTCGGACGCCGACGCCCGGTCAGCCGGGCTGCCTGGCCGGTGCATGCGCGGGTTGCCAACGCCGTCCTCGCTCTTCGCCTGCGACGCCGTACCCACGTCGTCCTTCATGACCTGGGCCCGATGCGGGCGGCACGGCGCGCCGATCTGATCGGGTTGGCGCTGACCGATCGCCGGTTCGGTTACCCGCTGGAGATGGTGACCCGCGCGGTCGCCGAGGGCTGGCGGGTCACCGAAGTGGATGTGGACTACCTCCCGCGGGCGGCGGGCACGACGTCCAAGGTCACCGGCACGGTCGGCGGAACGGTTCGCGCGATGCGCGACATGTCCCGAGTGCTGCAGCGGTGACGGTGCCGCATGCCGGTCAGATCGTCGTCATCGCCAAGGCCCCCGTCCCGGGTCGTGTGAAGACCCGGCTCAGCCCACCGTGCAGCCCGGAACAGGCCGCACGCTTGGCCGCAGCCGCCCTGGCCGACACGCTGGCCGCCGTCCGTGCGGCACCCGTCCGTCGCCGCGTGATCGCCTTCGACGGCGATCCACTGCTGGCGGATCTCGGCGGTTTCGACGTCCTCGAACAGCGGGGAGCAGGCCTCGGGCCACGGCTTGCGAACGCGTTCGTCGACGCCGCCACCGGTCCCGGCGCGGGGTTGCCGACTCTGCTCGTCGGGATGGACACCCCGCAGCTGACGGTGGACCTGTTGATCCACGCCCTCGACGTCGTGTCCAGCGCCGACGCGGCCCTGGGTCACGCCCCGGACGGAGGCTGGTGGGGCCTCGCGCTCACCGATCCGGCGTCCGCCGCCGTATTGGCCGATGTCCCGATGTCCGAGGACGACACCGGCGCCCTGACGGAGCTGGCGTTGAGGCGGCAGGGAATCCGATTGGCGCTGCTGCCCGAATTACCTGATGTGGATACATTTGATGATGCTCTCGCCGTAGCCCGACAGGCGCCTGACTCGCGGTTCGCTCGCGAGCTGGCAACCATCACGAACGGCGCTTCGCTGTGACGGCCGCCGGAACCACGAGGCGGGCACCGCAGATCGAAACCGCGCTGGAGCTGTACGCCGAAGGTCTGGCCGACGTGTCCGATCCCGAGGTGACAGATCCCGACGAGTTCGGCCACGCCCACTGGTTCCTGCGCTACGAGGACGGCGACGAGATCCCGTTACGGCTGAGCCATTGGTGTTCCGACGACGTTCCGGGCGACGCCGGCCTGGTCGGCCGCTGCTCCGGCGCGACGCTGGACGTCGGGTGCGGACCCGGTCGGCTGGCCGCGGCCGTCGCGCAGCAGGGGCTGCCCGTGCTGGGACTGGACATATCCCCGGCCGCGGTGCGCATCGCCCGCAACCGGGGCGCCCTGGTCGTGCAGCGGTCGGTGTTCGACGCGTTGCCGGGTGAGGGCGGCTGGCAGCACGTCCTGTTGGCCGACGGCAACGTGGGGATCGGCGGCGATCCCGCGCGTTTGCTGCGGCGCTGCGCCGAGCTCATCGACGCATCCGGCAGTGTGCTGGCCGAGCTCGACGCGCCGGGGACCGTCACACGGTCGTGCGTCGTTCGGATCGTGTCCGCGACCGGCCGGCGGAGCGACACCTTTCCCTGGGCTCACGTCGGGGCCGACCAGATCGAGCACGTGGCGGAGACGGCCGGACTGGCCGTGGTCGAGTCGTGGACCGAGGAGGGTCGTTGGTTCGCAAGCCTGCGTCACCGGTAACACCCGCGGCCAGCCAGCCGCCGGAGGTCGCTTCCGGAACCCCGTCGGCGACCGGGCCCGGCGCGTTGCTGCATCGTCGACTGCCGGAGCCGCCGGCCGGGTTCCGGCAGGGGCCACTGCGCGAGGAGGCATGGCGCAGTCCGTTGCGCTCGGAGCGCACCGCGGCACTGCTCGGAATGTCCGTTGGTATCGCGTTCGCGGTCTGCTTCGTCACCGGCCTGATCAGTCACCTGATCCAACAACCCCCGGGCTGGTTCCTGTGGCCGTCCCGGCCGGTGAACCTCTATCGCGTCACACAGGGCCTGCACGTCATCACCGGGTTCGCAGCAATCCCGTTGCTGCTGGCAAAGCTGTGGACGGTGTACCCGAAGCTGTTCGAGTGGCCACCGGTGCGGACGGTGGCACACGCGGTCGGTCGGCTGTCGCTGCTGGTCCTGGTCGGCGCTGCCATCTTCCAGCTCGTCACCGGCGTGCTGAACGTCGCGCGCTGGTACACCGTGATGCCATTCTTCTTCACCACGACGCACTACTGGACGGCGTGGATCGCCATCGGGGCGATCGTGGTGCACGTCGGCAGCAAGCTGGCCGTCATCCGGCTCGGACTGTCCCGGCCGGTGGACGACGACGCAACCGTCGACGCAACCGTCGACGCAACCGTCGACGCAGCCGACGACGCAGCCGGCCCGGCCGCCGAATCTGCCGACACCGGCACCGACACCGACACCGGCACCGACACCACGACCGAGACCGGCCGGCCCGTCCGGGAGCCCGCCGGCGCACTGTCGCGACGGGGCTTCCTCACCGCCGTCGCAGTGACATCGGGGGTGGTGGCGTTGACCACCGCGGGTCAGACGATCCCGGCGCTGTCGGCGATAACGGTCTTCGGGCAACGAGATCCGAACCTCGGACCGCAGGGGTTGCCGGTCAACAAGAGTGCCGTCTCGGCGGGTGTGCTCGAGACGGCGGTGGATCCGACGTACCGCCTGCGGCTGGACGGGCCGCGGCCACAACTGCTGTCCCTCGCCGCGTTGCGCGGCATGCCGCAGTACACCGTGACGCTGCCGATCACGTGCGTAGAGGGATGGAGCGCCACCGCGGAATGGGCGGGGATCCGGGTGGCTGACCTGCTTGACCTGATGGAGCTGCCTGAGGACGGCGAAGTCACTGTCGTGTCCCTGCAGGAGGGCGGCCTGTACAGCAGTTCCGTGCTGTCGACCCAGCACAACCGCGATCCGTTGACCCTGCTGGCGTTGCGACTGAACGGTGAGAACCTGCACATCGACCACGGCTACCCGGCCCGGCTGATCGCACCGAACCGTCCGGGCGTGATGCAGACCAAATGGGTGTCCCGGATCGAGGCGATATGAGCACGACCCTGTCGGGTGCGTCCGCGCCGGCGCCCTCGCCGTACCGGTGGGCCTGGTACCTACCCGGACTGGCCGCGGTCGGATGGGGCGGCTACGGACTTCTCACGGCCGCGATGGGTCCGGAACCGCTGAAGTGGGGGCTTTTCTTCGTCCTGGGCATCGTCGGCCACGACCTGGTGTTGGCGCCATTCGTGGTCGGTGTGGGCCTGCTCCTCACCAGGGTCCTTCCGGCGGCACTGCGGGCGCCCATCCAAGTCGGGCTGATCGGCACCGGAGTCGCACTGCTGGCTGGCTTCTCCCTGGCGATCGGAAGAGGAACCAGCGACGACGTCCCCTCCGCACTCCCGTACAACTACGCGGGCCGGGTGGCCATGCTGCTCGCCGTGCTGTGGGTGGTGATGGCCGGCTGGACAGCATTCAGATTGGCGGCCGGCGCCAACGTCAATCAGCGCGAGTAGGTACGCGCCCAGCGGGCGAAGCGCTGTAGCGAGCGCTGCAGGCCCCAGCGAGCAACCGGCCGGACCAGGGGCCATCCCCACCGACCCAGCCGCCCGAGGGGCAGGTCCAGCTGCTCCGACCAGATCACTGTTGACCCCGTCCCGCGCGCCCGCACCGTGAACGCGCCTGGGCCCCGGACGAGTCGCCCGAAGTGCATGACCTCGCACACGTGCGGCGGGTCCCACCGGGTGATCCGCATCCGATCGAGGAATCCAACCCGGCCGATCCCGGTCATCGCCTCCATCTCGTCAGCGACCTGACGACCCTGTCCGACGGTCGCGCGCACCGTCGTCCCGAGCATCCACTCGCCCTGGCGACCCCAGTCCGTCAGGGCGGCCCACACCTGGTCCGCCGGCGCGTCCACATCGACGGCCACCGACAGGTCAGCCATCGGACCGTCCCGCGTCACCGGAGGAGGCCGTGTCTCCGGAAGCACCGCCGGCGTCGTAAGCCGGAACGCCGGCCGAGTCGTACGCCGGAACGCCGGCCGAGTCGTAGGCCGGAGCGCTGTCGTCGGCGGAGACCCTGTCCACCGGAGCGCCGTCCGCGGGGTCGTGTTCCGGTGCCAGCGGCGGGCTGTCATCGTCGCGCAACTCGGCAAGTTGGTGGTCGCGGTCATCCAGGGCGGTCGCGAGTTGCTCGAGCACCCAGTCCACCTCGCGCATCCGGTAGCCGCGGACCGCAACGGACAGCCGGAGGGCACGGACGTCGCCGCCAGTGACAGGACGGTCGTCGGGCAGTTCCACCGGAGTCGAGTCCGGCGGCGCAGGTGCCATCTCCTCGCCCCGGCCGAAAGCGAAGGACGCCAGCAGGAACAGCAGAACGGCGAACATCACCAGTCCTAGGAAGAAGACCAGGAAGGTACCCACGCCCTGATGGTGTCACGCCGGGGCGGCAGATTCGCGGACCACGATCGAGGACGACGTCCCTGTCGGCTGAGCCACCGTCAGCCCGGCAGTCGCAGGGCCTCGAAGGCGCTGTCCACGTCCCGGGTGACGGTCACCGCGTCGAACGCCCTGGCACGCACGAAGCCCTGCCGGACGAGTTCGGCCAGAACCGTCCACAGTGGATCGAAGACGCCGCTTGGATCGAGGAGAACGACCGGCTTCTCGTGCATGTCGAGCGATCTGGTCGTCCATATCTCGAACAGTTCCTCCAGCGTGCCCAATCCGCCAGGAAGCACGAGAAACGCGTCGGCCCGGCGGTCCATCTCAGCCTTGCGTTGGCGCATCGTGTCCACGATGACGAGTTCGTCGGCGTCGTGGTCGGCGATCTCGCGATCCACGAGCCAGCGCGGCATCACGCCCGCGGTCATTGCTCCGCCGGCGCGCGCGGCGACAGCCACGGCACCCATCATGGACACCCGGCCGCCACCGCTGACCAGGCTGTGGCCACGGCTGGCGATCTCCCGGCCCACCGACGCGGCGAGATCCAGATAGCCCGCGTCGATCTCCTCCGAGGAGGCGCAGAACACGCAGATGGCGCTCACGGGCGCACCTCGCTTCGCTCGGTGGGCCGCGTTCGCGGCGCGCTGGACCCACCGGTTCGCTCGCTGCGCTCGCGCACGGGCGCACCTCGCTTCGCTCGGTGGGCCGCGTTCGCGGCGCGCTGGAC
>JACCXW010000079.1 GCA_013696785.1 Geodermatophilaceae bacterium
GCCTAGCCCTGCGGCTGCTACCGGTAGCGGTGGAGGAAACTTGAGCGGGATGACGACCAGCGCTTAGCCAGCGTGTCGCAAAGGATCCGCATCCGGGCAGGCCGGAATGTGGGCGAAGTGCCTGGTGAGCACGCCGGATCCCTCCACCGGGTCGGGATCGTAGAACCGGCGCCAGCGGCCCAAGGTCGACCTCGACGTCGTGACCTGGAGAGTTGGCGGCTCCCCTGGGTGCAGTTGTGCACGATTACGTCAGCGTCCAAATGCCCAGGTGACCATCAGCGGGAACTCGGCTGCCCAAAATGGGTCGCCGTGATTCCCGACTCGCTCGGTCATCAGGACGTCAGCGCCCGCATCGCGCAGTGCGTCGGCCCATCGGATCGCGTTCTCGAGGAAGAACGGCTCCAGTGTGCCGGCGACGAGATACGTGCGCGGCAGCGCGCTCGGCATCACCGCAGGCGGTCGGTAGCCCCCGCCTGGCGAGGCGGAGAAGACCGCGCGGTAGATGTCTGGATGCCGAAGCCCCATGGCGAGTGAGAATTCTCCGCTCGCCGACACCCCGCACACCGCGGTGCGTTCGGCGGGTAGCGAGACGCCGAAGTGCGAGCGCACCCATCGGCGGACGTCCTCGACGAAGAACCTCTCGTGGGCTGCGAACTGGTCCTCGTCGAACGTCGGTGAGTACTCGCGGATGCGCACCATCTGATCCTCGTCGTCCGTTCGGTAGGCACCGACGATCATCGTGGGCGGCGCGTCGGCTGCCTCGAGGTATCTGCCCCACTGCGAGATCAGCTGACCGTCGCCGGCGAACACGACTGCCTCCGGTGGATCCGGCGGCACGTACACCGTGACCTGCCGTCCACCGTCGTAGTCGAAGGTCTCGGTGACGAGCTCTCCCGATGCGGCGCGGAGCGCGATCAAGAACATCGACGAGGCGAAGCAGAAGGGTGGAGGAGGCTGCGCGTGACGCTGACCGCCCATACCCGCGCGACGGTCCCGGTCACCTCGGACCGTCCGCGAGGGCCGAAAAAGGGACTGTCGTCACTCGGCTTCGGTATCCCGGCCGCACTGCTGTTGGCTGCGATGGCGATCTACCCGTTGGTCGTGCTGTTCCGGATGTCGCTCAGTGACGTCGGGCCAAGCAACATCATCGGCGTCTGGCCGTTCGTCGGCTTCGACAACTTCGTCCAGGCACTCACCACGGCCGACACCTGGAAGGCAGTTCTGCGCAGCATCGTGGTGAGTGTCGTGCTGCTGGCCTCCAACCTGGTCCTGGGGTTCATCGCAGGATCGGTGCTGTCGGTTCCCGGCCGGCTGACCAGCATCGTGCTCGGCTTGATGGTTTTCGTCGGGGCGCTGCCACCGCTGGTCGGCGGGAGCGTGTGGAAGTTCCTGCTCGGCGACTCCGGTGCGGCCAACGCCGTCCTCGGCAAGCTCGGCATCGAACCCGTGCCTTGGCTCAGCTCACCGACGCTGGCACTGTGGACGGTGTCGGCGGTCATCGCGTGGGCGTCGTTGCCGTTCTCCGCCCTCATCCTGCGCGGCGGGTTGCTGGCCATCCCGCGTGACATCATCGAGGCGGCGGCCATAGACGCGCCGGCTACTGGCGAACTCAACAACTGATCGTGCTGCCCTTACTGCGGCCGACCCTGTGGATCCTCACGGTGATCTATGCGTTCAAGAGCTTCGACTTCTTCTACGTCCTCACCCAAGGCGGCCCGGGCACGGCGACCAACACCTTGCCCGTGCTGTCCTACTACACCGCCTTCGCCCAGTTCGACATGAGCACCGGCGCCACCGTGGCCGTCATCTCCATTCTCGTCGTGGCGATCTTCGCCGTGCCGTACGTGCGCAGCATCAATGTCGAGGAGACCGAATGATCGGCGCGCCGACCCGCGCCCTGTTCGCGGCGATCAAGATCCTGCTCGGCTTGCTCTACCTGATTCCGCTCGCCTGGATCGTGATCACCTCGCTCAAGAACGAGACCCAGGTGCTGCAGAACCCGAACGGGCTCGTCTTCACCCCAACCCTCAACACCTACCGGGAGGTGATTGGATCCAGCGTCGGGGCGATCCTCACCTCCCTACAGATCGCGGTGTTCGTCACTGCGGCGGTGGTGATCCTGGGCGTGCCGGCGGGCTTCGCCCTGGCC
>JACCXW010000091.1 GCA_013696785.1 Geodermatophilaceae bacterium
GGTCCAGACCGGGTTGAAGACCCGGCTGAAGTAGACCTCCAACCGGCCGCGCTTCTCGTCCAGGAAGTACGGCAGCAGGATCGACATCTCGTTGCAGGACAGGGGATATTCCGCCGGCCACGTCAACTCGTTCCAGTGCGACGTCGGGGGCGGCATGTTCGGCCCGTGCGGGATGAACTTGTTCCAGCCGTTCGGGCTCGTCCCGCCGGTGGTGCCGATGCTCCCGGTCAGCGCGAGCACGAACCACAGCGCGCGGGCCACCTGCCAACCGCCGAGGTTTCCGGCCGCCGCCGAGCGCCATACGTGCGCGGACAGCTTGTGATCGCAACCCGCCACCAACGCCGCAAGCTCCTCGATCCGCTCAACGGGAACCTGCGCCTCCTCGGCGGCGAATTCGAAGGTGTACGGCGAATACTCCGCCTCGAGTTTGTCGAGGAACGTCTCGAAGTTCGCTGGCTCCGACTGATGCAGATTTGACATGTAGGTGCGCCAGTTGAACCAGCGCTCCAGGTACGTAGCGTCGATCTGCCGGGTCCGCAGCAGATGTGACGCGATCGACAGCAGGATGGCGGCCTCGCTGCCGGGCCACGGAGCGAGCCACAGATCGGCGTGGCTCGCCGTGTTGGACATCCGCGGGTCGACGACGACGATCTTCGCGCCGGCCTGCTTGGCCTCCATGATCCGCTGTGCGTGCGGGTTGAAGTAGTGCCCGGTCTCCAGGTGGCTGGACAGCAGCAGGATCACCCGGGCGTTCGCATGGTCGGGGCTCGGCCGGTCGTAACCGCCCCACAGCGCCATCCCGAGCCGCGCTCCCGACGAGCAGACGTTGGTGTGGCTGTTGTGGCCGTCGACGCCCCAGGCGGCCAGGAACCGCTCGGAGAAGCCGTCCTCGCCTGGCCGGCCGACGTGGTACATGACCTCCTCGTGCCGGTCCTCGACGATCGCGGTGCGGATCCGGGCGGCGATGTCATCCAGTGCGGCGTCCCAGCTCACCCGTTCCCAGGCACCGCCACCTCGTTCGCCGGTACGCCGGAGCGGGAACAGGATGCGCTCGGGGTCATCGAGCTGGTTGATCGTGGCCGGCCCCTTGGCGCAGTTCCTGCCTCGTGAGCCGGGATGCGCGGGATTGCCTTCCAGCTTCTTGATGGACAGGTCGTCGGTGTCGACGTAGGCGAGCAGCCCGCAGGCGCTCTCGCAGTTGAAGCAGGTGGTGGGCACGAGCATGAAGGTGCGCGGGACCTTGCGCGGATGCGCTTTGGCGTCGTACTCGACGTGGTTGTCCCAGTTCTCGACCGGCGGGAAGTTGCGCAGGCCCTCGTGCCGGCGCTCCCCGGGCAACTCCGGCCAGGTCGCGGGTGGGGTCGCCGTCATGAGAGCGGGATGTCCTGCCCGGCGCGCACGAACACGCTCTCGTAGGCGAGCAGCGCCGCCTGCAGGAGCAGACCGGCGGCGGCCGCTAGGGCGAGGCCGTCGTTCCAGTTCAGTGCCGCGAGCGCGACGGCCACGATCGACAGGCCGACCGCTGCGGCCCAGAACTGCCGGGCGTACCGGCCCCGGGTGATCAGGTGCGCCGCGGCGGCTGCGTGCCGGGTGGGGTGCCTGCCGCCGTACTCCAGCAACAACATCAGCACGTGCAGCACGGTGGCCAGCACGAGTGTGCGGACGATCAACCGGCTGGCGTCCTCGCCGTAGTCGACGAACAACCCGACGACCGCGAGGGCTCCCGCGCCGACCATGACGGCCTGCACGATCAGGTGCCAGAACAGCAGCGGCGACTGCCAGAGGTCGCGCCCCTCGGCCTGGCCGAACAGGAAGCCGGTGTACCCGGCTGCCATCGCAGCGGCCGGGACGGCGAGCCAGGCCAGCACAGTCAGCAGCCCGCTGTCCGGCGCGACGAGACCGGTCAGCAGCCAGAGTCCGGCCACCCCGGCGTACGCGGCCAACGCCACGGAACCCCAGAACAGCCAGGACGTCGGGTTGGGCTTGAGAAAGATGTAGTGGAACCGGTCCGGACGCTTCAGGTCGAAGACCAGCAGTACGCCGGTCGCCGCGATCATGACGACCGCGAGCGCGGGTGCGACGACAGCGCCCACGTCGCCGAGGTCGACGCCGGCGAACCGGGCCAGCGCGCCGACGAGCAGTACGCCGGCTCCGACCGCCTTGGTCCACAAGTACGTCGTGACCCGCCACCCCCACGGCCTGGGATGGGCGGTGTTCAGAGTGGTGCGAGCACCCGTGACCGGGTCAACGGGCAGCTCGACGGAAGCGCGCTGACGGTCCGGGGTGGAGGAGTAGTACGAGCGGTCGACGGGGGCGTCGAGTGGTTCGAGGACGGCGCGGTCGGCGCCGAGGTAGAACACGTTCGGTCCGGTGTTCTGCTCAGGAGATCGAACCGCGGTCGCGGTGCTGTTCACCAGCCGGCTGATCCCGCTCGTAGCGTCGTCCAGGTCGCCGACCCAGATCGAATGAGTGGGGCAGACCACGACACAGGCCGGCTCCAGGCCGGCGTCGACGCGATGTGCGCAGAAGTTGCACTTGGCCGCGGTGTGGGTGTTCTCGTCGATGTAGATGGCGTCGTAGGGGCAGGCCTGCATGCAGCTCTTGCAGCCGATGCAGCGTTCGTTGTCGAAGTCGACGATGCCGTCGGCGCGCTTGTATAGGGACTTCGTGGGGCAGATCGTGACGCAGGGCGCGTCGGTGCAGTGGTTGCAACGCATGACACCGAAGTCGCGGGTGGAGTCGGGGAAGGTGCCCTGGTCGACGTACTTGACCCAGGTCCGGAACTGGCCGACCGGGATCTCGTGCTCGGTCTTGCAGGCAACCGTGCACGCATGACAACCGATGCAGGTGCGTTGGTCAATGGCGAAGCCGTACCGCATGCGGATGAATCTACGGACGCGCGTCGGCGGGGCGTCGGTCGAGGTGCTCGGTCCAGGCGGCGTACCCGCCGATCAGATCGCTGACATCGGTGAAACCGCGGGCTCGCATCAGGCTGGCCGCAGTCGAACTGCGGTAGCCACCGGCGCAGTGAACGAGGACCGGCCGGTGCTGGTCCAGGCTGTCCAGGCTGTCCCGCAGCCGTGGTAGGGGCAGATTCACCGCGCCGGGAAGGGCGCCGGGGGCGTGCTCGCCGGGGCCGCGGACGTCCACGACCTGCACGTCGGCTCCGGCATCGAGCAGTTCCGCGGCGCTCGCTGCCGTCACCCGGGACGCGGTCTGCAGCATCTCCGGCTGCGCGACGAGCGGGGTCAGGTCGTTCACCGCGCCGGTGACGGCATCCAGCCCGACTCTGGCCAGTCGCATCCGACCCTCGCGGGTCTCCTCGGCGGATCCGATCAGGGCGATGGCTTGCCCCGGCTCGGCGACGGCCGCAGCGAACTCCGCGAAACGCCCGGACAGTCCGACGTTGACGGAACCGCGCAGGTGCCCGGCGGCGAATTCTCGCTCGTCCCGCAGGTCGAGCAGCAGCCAGCCGTTGGCACCGCGCGCCACTGCTTCGGCCGGAGAGAGCGTCGGCGGCTCAAGCGAGGTGTCCAGCGGCTGGTGGCCGGCCCGGTTGAGGGCGACCTCGGCCGCGAAGTACGCCGGCGGCTCGGCCAGACCTTCGGTGACGACGGCCACGAACGCATCGACGTCCATCTCCGCCAGCGCGTAGTTGCTCCGCCGCTGCTCGCCCAGCGTGCTGACCGTCTCGGTCGACAGCGCCTTGCCGCACGCGCTGCCGGCGCCGTGGCCTGGATACACGAGCACGTCGTCGGGCAGCGGCAGCAGCCGGGTGTGCAGCGATCTGTATAGCTCGCGGGCCATGTCCTCGGGGGTACGACCGACCGAGCCGAGCAGATCCGGTCGCCCCACGTCGCCGATGAAAAGGGTGTCGCCGGTGAGGATTGCTGTCGGTGCCGGGTCGCCGGCACGGGCAAAGACGGCCAGCGTGATCGACTCCGGAGTGTGCCCGGGAGTGGCGACGACCTGCACGGCGGCACCGCTCGCCAGATCGCCCAGGTGCAGCCATTCGCCGTCGGCGAGTCGGCGTACCGGGAAGTCCACCGGCGCGTTGGCCGCCATCGCCACCTCCGCCCCGGTGCGCGCGGCCAGCTCGCTGTAACCCGGTACGAAATCGGCGTGGACGTGCGTGAGCACGACGAGCTCGATCGTGAGGCCGTGCTCGACGGCGTAGGTCAGGTAGTCGTCGACATCACGGCGCGGGTCGACGACGACGGCCCGGCGGCTCGTCTCGTCGGCTACGAGATAGGAAGCCTGGGACAGACACGCCAGATAGAACTGTTCCAGGATCACGTCGCCTCCGAGCCAGGTGTCACCAGGCAGGATAACGGCCATGGGCACGCATCCGATGGCTTTCTCAGGTGTGATCGGGCAGGCCGGGCGGGTCGCCGGACCGGAGGACTCCCCGGTCAGGAGCGCAGACCTGCGCATCGGCGGCCGGCCGCTCGCGCTGGTCAGCCCGGCCCGGGTGTACGTCTGCGGCATCACGCCGTACGACGTGACGCACGTCGGGCACGCGGCCACGTTCGTCTGGGCGGATGCGGCCGCGTCGGTGATCCGGATGAGTGGGGTCGACGTGCACACCTGCCGAAATGTGACTGACGTCGACGATGTGCTGACGCGGGCGGCGGATGCCAGCGGCCGGCACTACGACGAGTTCGCGCTGAGTCAGGAGTTCCTCTTCGAGCAGGACATGCGACTGCTCGGCGTACGCCGCCCCGCCCATGAACCGCGGGCGCGCCACCACATCCCGCAGGTGGTGCAGCTGTTGCTGGCGCTGCTGTCCGCGGGTGCGGCGTACGAGCGGGACGGGCACGTCTTCTTCCGTGGCGCCGATGTCCCCGCGCAGTCCGGACTCGACCGCGACCGAGCGCTGGAATTGTCGAGGGAGTACGGCGACCGGCCCGACGACCCGCTGCGCGAGGACCCTTTCGACGTACCGGTGTGGCGTCCGTCCGGTGACACCGACCCCGCCTGGCCCAGTCCTTGGGGCTGGGGGCGGCCGGGCTGGCACGCCGAGTGCGCCGCGATGGCGCTCTGCGCGTTCGGGTCGAGCGTCGACCTGCTCGCCGGCGGCGCCGACCTCGCCTTCCCTCATCACGCCTACCAGTCGGGAATGGTCGAGGCGGCGACGTCGGTCCGTCCGTTCTCGCGGGCCAGGCTGAACGTCGGGGCGGTGCTGAAGGACGGGGCCAAGATGGCGAAGTCCACCGGAAACCTGACCCTGGTCAGCGAACTGTTGCGAGAGCACCCACCGGCCGCCGTACGGCTGTTGCTGCTCGACCGGCGGTGGAAGCAGCCTTGGGAGTTCCGCACCAAGGATCTTGGTCCGGCCGCCGCGCGGCTGGAACGGCTGTACACGGCCGCCGGGCGCCCGACGTCCTCGGCCACCGCAACCGATGCGGTGAGTGCGGCGCTCCTCGACGACCTCGACGTACCGCAAGCAGTGGACATCGCCGAGAGCGAGGGTGGCGCCGCCGCGCGTCACCTGATCGGCGTTCTTTCGCTGGGCTAGGGCTGCGGCGGCGCGCCGGCGACCAACCCGAAGTAGCGGAAGGTCTCCCACCACCCGTAGCCGCGGTAGAAGTCCAATTCCGCCTGGGTCACCCGCGGGCCCGTAACGGCTACCTACGTTGCGCCGCGCGGCTACTCATATTGCGCTCGGCACCCGATGGGCGTCCTGTCGCTGGGCTAGCGCGCGGTCCACGCGACGGACTGGCCGCCGTCCTGGATCAGCTGGCGCGGCTTGCCGCCCTCGACCCCGACGACCCACGCATGGCTGATGTTGTCTGTGTAGGAGAGTCCGTCGCGTTCGCTCATGAACGTGATCAGCTCCCCGTCGGGTGACCACCCGGGATTCCCGTCCCGGCCCTCGTGCTCTGCGATCGGGCGTTCCACCCGGTCGGCGACACCGACGGCGTAGATCTCGAAGTTCCCCCCTGTGGACCCGTCGTCGATCCGTCGACGGAAGACGATCTCGGTGCCGTCCGGTGACCACGCCGGGCCGTTGTCGCTGCCCGCGGGAGCCGTGGTCAGACGCTGGAGTTCACCGTTGCCGTCCGTGGCGATCGTGTACAGCGCCCCGCCGTTGGAGGCCGCGACGCCACTGGCCGCAAACGCGATGGTCGCGCCGTCAGGGGAGAACGTCGGGTCGGCCAGGTATGCGCGTTTCACGTCGAAGGTGTGGACGACCTGACCGTTGGTCCGGATGACCCGCAGCAACTGACGCCCGGCATCGTTGACGCAGACGATCGCGAGCAGATCCGGCTGGGCTCGGCTCCAACCGGGACGATCCATCTGCAGACATCCCTGCGGTTCCCGCGGGAACAGTTCCCGGTCGCCCGAACCGTCCGCGGCCATGACCCGCAGTGTCTGCTGCTCCGCCGTCAGCTGGGTGTAGATGATCGATTGGCGGTCCGGGCTGATGGACGGACCCCGGTCGTCGGCGGTGGAGGTGGTCAGCCGCTCCAGGACCGCGCCGCTCCCGCTGTCGACGATGTACAGATCCACGTTGCCCTCGATCTCGAGCGCTGCGACGAGGTGCTCCACGGGCAGTGCCGCGGATTCGGGCATCGGCAGGGACAGCGCCGTGAGGATCTGCGACTTCTCGCTGGGGACCACGAACGCCGCAGCCAGGCTCGCAATCGCCACCAGCCCTGTGACGAAGCGGCGAACGACCTTCGGCGTGCGTGGCTCGGCGCGCACGGTGGCGGCCGGCACCATGGCCGCCTGCGGCAACGGGTCCGGAGGTCGGATGGCCGCCGCGGCTTCTTTCACGAGATCGGCGCAGTTCGCATACCGGTGCTCACGCTGTTTCGCCATGGCCTTGGCGATGACGAAGTCCAGCCCCGGTGGCAGCGCGGGGAGTACGGCGCTCGGCCGGGGCGGTGGCTGGCTCAAGTGGGCTTCGAGCGTGAGAGCGCGGTAGTGCGAGGGGTAAGGGACGGTGCCGGTGAGCAACTCGTACAGGACGCAGCCCAGCGCGTAGACGTCCACGCGGTGATCCAGCCGCTCGAGCCGGATCTGTTCCGGCGCGGCGTAGTCCGGGGTGAGCAGCAGATCGCCGACGCTGGTCAGCTTGACGGCCTCGTTGATCGCCTTGGCGATCCCGAAGTCCATCAGCAGGACCTGCTCCAGGTCCTCGGCATGACGGCTGGGAGCGAGCAGGATGTTGGCCGGTTTGACATCGCGGTGCAACAGCCCGCCGGCATGCGCATAGTCCAACGCGATGCCGACCTCGCGTACGACGTGCACGGCTCGTTCCGCGGACAGCGGCCCGTCCTTGAGCACCTCGCTGCAGTCGGTTCCGGCGACGTACTGCATGTCGATCCAGAGTTGGTCATCCGTGCATCCGCGGTCGTACACAGTCACGATGTTCCGGTGGTGCAGCTGCGCCGCGAGATCCGCCTCACGCTCGAACCGAACCTTGAAACCGGGGTCACCGGACAGGTCGGCGCTCATGAGCTTGAGTGCATCCCAGCGCGGCAACCGGGGATGCCGGGCCAGGTAGACCGTGCCCATTCCACCGGTCCCCAGGACCCGGTCGATGGTGAATCCGGCAAAGAGCGTGCCGGCAGGGTAGGCCACGGATGTCCCTCCCGCTGAACCGTCAGCGTGGCAGATCATAGGGCGCCCGCCAACTGCGTGTCAGCGCTATTCGGTCGCGCATGTCCTGCACGGCGGGCCAGCCTGAGGTCTGCCGTCACAGGAGATGAGCAGGCCCGGCCGTCGGTGATACATGCAGCCGCCGGATCGGGCTGGAGTCGGTATCACCCGACCGCTGCAGAGACCGAATGAGACGCCCGGCTCCGTGCCAGCTCGGATGTCACGGGGGGCCCCGATCCGTACCGTCGCCTCGTCCAGGGGCGTTGGTGACCTTGCGGGAAGGGACTGGCATGACGCGGACGATCATGGACCCGGGGGGTCGAGGCGCGGCCCTTCGTGCGCGGCGATCGTGCGCCGGTGTGGGGCCTGGTCGACCTGCAGCGGCGTCCGGACCGGCTGCTGGGACTCTTCGCCCACCCCGACGGCGAGGTGTTCTGCATTGCCGGCACGATCGGGCGCTGCGCCGAGGCAGGTGCGAGTACGGCGATCGTGTCGCTCACGAGAGGCGAGGCAGGACAGATCCGAGACGCCGCGGCGGCGACGAGACGCACGCTCGGCGCGACCCGATCGACTGAGCTGACCCAGGCCGCGCAGGCCCTAGGGGTGGCCATGTGAGTTGCCTCGACATGGGCGACGGAACTCTGGCGCAACGTCCGCTCGAAGAAGTCGCGGCGGCGGTGCGTGGTGTCATCGATCTCTTCGCGCCGGACGTGGTGGTGACGTTCGGCCCGGACGGCGCGTTCGGCCATCCCGATCACGTCACGTCGTGCCTTGCGACCATGGAGGCGATCCGGACGATGCCGGACCCGCCTCGGCTACTGCACGCACGGTTTCCGACGCACGAACAGCTCCTGCTCGACCTGCTCGTCGAATGGCTGACGTCGACCGAACAGCGGTTCAGCGGTACCGCCGCGTTCGGTCACGCCCTCAAACTCTTCGCCGACGGTTCCTCGATGCTCGGGTTCGCAGCCGATCACCTCACGGTCGAATGGTTCCCGGCCGGTGGCCTCGTCATCGAACAGGGAGAGGCCGCGAACGAACTGTTCATGTCTGGCATCGGTGTGCTGATCCTGTCCCAGTATCAAGCTCGACCTCGCCATCGAACCTGGCACCCACCGCCGCGTGCTCGCCGTGCTGGCGTATCGGCGAGTGGCCGCCCGACCCCACCACTGATTGTTCTGCTGTTAGGGCGACGCCGGCTCCGGGGTCGGCTTGGCAACCAATGTGAGCACGTCGTACGTCGCCACGACAGCGTCGTCCTGATTCGTGACGACTGCGTCCCAGCGGACCTCGCCGTACTCGGCCCCGGCCCGCGGTGAGATCTGCTTCGCGGTGAGGACCACCGAAAGCGCGTCGCCGGGCTTGGCCGGAGTGAGGAATCGAAGACTGTCCACGCCGTAGTTCGCCAGTACCGGTCCGGGGTCCGGGTCGACGAACAAGCCCGCCGCGAGGGACACGATGTAGTAGCCGTGAGCCACCCGGCCGCCGAAGAACGGATTGGCAGCCGCCGCTTCTTCGTCCATGTGCGCGTAGAACGTGTCGCCGGTGAACTCCGCGAAGTGCTCGATGTCGGCAAGCGTCACCTCGCGCGGGCCGGCCTTGATCGTGTCGCCGATCCGTAGCTCGGCGAGGTTCTTCCGGAACGGGTGTACGCCGTCGTCATGACGTCGTGCCCCGGTCACCCAACGGCCGCCGATCGCCGTCAGCATGTCCGGGCTGCCCTGTACTGCGGTGCGCTGCATGTGGTGCAGCACGCCCCGGATGCCGCCTAGTTCCTCACCCCCGCCCGCCCGGCCCGGACCGCCGTGGACCAGATTCGGCAGCGGGGATCCGTGCCCGGTGGACTCCTTCGCACAGTCGCGGTCCAGCACGAGGATCCGGCCGTGCCACGGCGCTGCGCCCAACACGATCTCGCGCGCCACCTGCGGATCGTGCGTGACGACGGAGCCAACCAGGCTGCCGCGGCCCCGAGCAGCCAGCGCGACGGCGTCGGCGACAGAGTTGTAGGGGAGCACGGTGCTTACCGGACCGAACGCCTCGACGTCGTGGGGCGCGGCGGCCGATGTGTCGTCGCAGACCAGTAGCAGCGGCGGCAGAAATGCGCCTCGATCGGCGTCCGCATCCTGGACGGCGAAGTCGTCCGGATCGCCGTACACGAGCCGGCCGGCGTCGGTCAGCGCCTTGAGCGAGCGCAGCACCTCCTCCCGCTGACCGAGGCTCGCCAGCGCACCCATCGTCACGTCATCGGCTGCCGGGTTGCCGACGACAACTCTCCCGAGCCGCTCCCGGGTGGCTTCCACGACGTCGTTCAGTGCGGTCGCCGGGACCAGGGCACGGCGGATCGCCGTACACTTCTGCCCGGCTTTGACCGTCATCTCGGTCACCAGCTGCTTGACGAACAGGTCGAACTCCGGCGTGCCCACGACGGCGTCCGGACCGAGGATCGAGCAGTTCAGCGAGTCGGCCTCGGCGTTGAACCGAACCGCCTCGGCCTGTACGACGGGATGCGAGCGCAACTTCTGCGCAGTCGCCGCGGAGCCGGTGAAGAACACGAGGTCTTGGCTGCCCAGATGGCCCAGGACGCCGGCCGCGCTGCCGCAGAGCAGCTGCACCGATCCGTCCGGCAGCAGGCCGCTCGCGATGATCCGGCGGAACACGAGTTCGGTGAGATATGCCGTCTGGCTCGCCGGTTTCACGACGGTCGGGACGCCGGCGAGGAACGCGGGCGCGAACTTCTCCAACATCCCCCACACCGGGAAGTTGAACGCGTTGATCTGCACGACCACGCCGAGTCGCGACGTGTAGACGTGCTGTCCGAGGAAGGTTCCACCGCGGCCGGCCGGCTCCGGCTGGCCGTCCAGGACGATGGTGTCGTTCGGCAGCTCGCGGCGACCCTTGCTGGAGTAGCTGAACAGGGTGCCGAGCCCACCGTCGATGTCGAAGGCGTTGTCCCCTCGGGTGGCGCCGGTCCTGGTCGACAGCGCGTAGAACTCGTCCTTGTCCGCGCCCAGTTTCGTCGCCAGCTCCTTGAGGATGACGGCACGCTGGTGGAATGTCAGCTCCCGCAGGGCAGGCCCGCCGACCGTCCGTCCGTAGTGGAGCATCGCCGGTACGTCGAGGCCGGCGCTGGAGATCCGGGCCACTTCTTCGCCGGTGACAGCATCGGTCAGGGGCGTCCCGGCGTCCCCGGCGGCGTACCAGCCGCCGGCCACGTAACTCTCCAGCAGTGCTGCCATCTATCTCACGTCCTTGACGGTCATGGGTCCCGGTCCGGCGAGTCGGTACGACGCAATCCCCTCAGCGACAAGGTGATGACCGCCTCTGCCAGCTCGTCCGGGCGCAGGGCGCGGCTCGGGCGGTACCAGTCGATGAGCGAGTTCACGGTGCCGAAGAGCAGCCGGGCGGTCAGCGCGGGATCGACATCGGGGCGCAGGCTGCCTTCCTCGACCGCGGCGCGCACCACGTCGGTGAGCAGGTGATCGAGTTCGCGGCGTCTGGCCATCGCCCGTCGCTCCGCGTCGGTGTTGCCGCGTACGCGCAGCAGCAGTGTCACGAACGGCAATTCTGCGACGAGCACCCGGACACTGCCGCGTAGCACCGACTCCAGCCGGGCGACAGCGGTCTCGCCCAGCGGCTCGGTCACCACGGCGGCGAGGGCATCGAGGGCGCGGTCCACTGCGAGCTGGAGCAGTTCGGTCTTGCTGCTCACATGGTGGTAGATCGCCGACTTGCTGATGCCGAGCCGGGCGGCGAGATCCTCCATGCTCGTGCCGTCGTACCCGCGCTCGTTGAACACGGTGACCGCCACGTGCAGCAGCGAGTCCAGGTCGTAGCCCGGCCGCCCCCGTCGTACCGAAGTCGTCATCGGCGATCGATCAGGCGCTGCAACTTGCCCTGCGACCGTTCCAACGTCTCCGGGTCGACAACCTCGCAGTCCACGCTCACGCCGACGTTGTCCTTGACCGCGCCGACGAGTTCCGCCGCGGCGGTGGCGCGGCGTTCCGCGGGGCAGTCCGGCCGTGCCTCGACGCGGACTGTCAGGTGGTCCATCCGGCCGTGGCGGGACAGCTGCAGCTGGAAATGCGGTGCCAGCCCGGGGATCCGCAACACGATCTCCTCGAGCTGTGTCGGAAAGACGTTGACGCCCCGCAAGATGATGAGGTCGTCGCTGCGGCCGGTCACCTTCTCCATCCGCCGCATCGACGGCCGCGCGCTGCCGGGCAGCAACCGGGTCAGGTCACGGGTGCGGTAGCGGATGATCGGCAGCGCCTGCTTGGTGAGGCTGGTGAACAGCAACTCGCCCTTGTCGCCCGCGGGCAGGACGTGCTCCTCGATCGGATCGATGACCTCGGGCAGGAAGTGGTCCTCCCAGATGTGCAGGCCGTCCTTGGTCTCCACGCATTCGTTCGCGACACCCGGGCCCATCACCTCGGACAGCCCGTAGATGTCCACCGCGTCGATGTCGGCGCGTTCCTCGATCTCCGAGCGCATCTGCTCGGTCCACGGCTCGGCTCCGAAGATGCCCGTCTTCAGCGAGCTGGTGCGCGGGTCGATGCCCTGCCGTTCGAACTCGTCGAGGACGGTCAGGAAGTACGACGGGGTGACCATGATGACCTCGGGTTCGAAGTCGACGATCAGCTGGACCTGCCTCGGGGTCATGCCGCCGGACAGCGGGATGACGGTGCAGCCCAGCCGCTCGGCGCCGTAGTGCGCGCCAAGCCCGCCGGTGAACAGGCCATAGCCGTAGGCGACGTGCACGCGGTGTCCCGGGCGGCCGCCGGAGGCGCGGATCGAGCGGGCCATCACGCTGGCCCAGCTCTCGATGTCCCGGGCGGTGTAGCCGACCACCGTCGGCTTGCCGGTTGTTCCGCTGGAGGCATGGATCCTGCTGACCTCCTCGCGGGGTACGGCAAACATCCCGAACGGGTATCCCTCGCGAAGGTCCGCCTTGGTCGTGAAGGGGAACTTCGCCAGATCGTCCAGTTCGCGGCAGTCATCCGGATGTACGCCGGCATCGTCGAACTTGCGCCGGTAGAGGGCGACGTTGTCGTAGGCGTGGCGCAACGTCCACCGCAGGCGTTCGAGCTGCAGCGAGCGCAACTCGTCGATCGACATCCGCTCTTCGGGATCGAGCAACTCCGTGGCCGGAGCGACGCCCAGCCGGCGGTCGGCCGAGATGGTCACCGTTGATGCCTCCGACGAGTCAGGTTGCCGGGCGGGAGTCGCCTGCGGCGAAAACTCTAACTGACCGAATGGTCGGTGGCGGGGCGGCTACGCTCGCCCTGGTTTTGCGCCACCAGCCGTTCGAATGCGTCCGCGTCGCCGCCGCGCGCCGTGGCCAGCAGGTCGGCTTCACCGGACTGCGGCGCAGGAGAGGCGTCCACCAGGGCAACCCTAGAACCTGCCGCGATCTCACCTGATCGCACGCGGCAAGGCCCGGAGGCGGCGGCGAGTACTACCCGGTCACGGCTTGCGAACGTCGTACATGAGGTGCAGCACGCGGTTGCCCTCGATGATCCGCGGGTCTGCCAACATGCGCTGCGCGCCGGTGAACGATCCGAAGAAGCGCTTTCGTTGCCCAGCAGGACCGGCACCACATTGAAGTGCACCTCGTCGACCACGCCGGCCTCGACGGCTTGCCCTCCGACGTCGCCGGCAGTCACCGACACGTCGCCATCGCCGGCGGCCGCCCGAGCCTGCTCGATCGCGCTCGCGACACCGTCGGTGACGAACGTGAACGGGGCATCGGGGAAGGGCCAGTCCGTGGGCGGTTCGTGGGTGACGACAAAGACGTGGTCGCCGGCTGCCGGCACCCCGTTCCAACCGTTCGTGATGTCGAACAGGTGTCGACCGATCACCACCGCCCGGACGTCGCCCAGACCGAGCCGATGGACTCCGCGCTGGCGGGGCTCACATGGACGACCCGGTCAGGGTCACTCATGGTCATGGCGATGTCGCCGTTTCCGTACCAGTCGAACAGCGGACCGACGATGTCGTTCTCATCCGCGACGAACCCGTCCAGGGACACCGCGGCCACCACCATCACCTTGCCCACGAGGTCGGCTTCCTCTGCCGTCGTGCCCGCGTCCGCGGGCAA